>JBDLJL010000135.1:0-14112 GCA_039714415.1 Bacteroidota bacterium | reverse complement strand
ATTTTGTATATCTCTTCTGTAATTATCCCAAAATAAGTTATAAAATTTATTGAAATGCTCTATTTTTATACTTTAATTATTTACTTGCGGATTTGAGGCTATATATTATTTACTCGATGAAAAAATAGATTTTGGGGTTGATGATAATGAATTAACACAGCAAATATGTGAAAACATAAAAAGACAGAATGACCTATTAAACAAAGTGTCTGAAATTGGAATAATAAGAACAGAAACTGCCACCTGTACGGCCACCCAGAAAAACAAAAACCGCTGCAAATATTTAATTTACAGCGGCTTGTTATTTTAAAAAGCTCTCCCTCAAGGACTTGAACCTTGGACACCCTGATTAACAGTCAGGTGCTCTAACCAACTGAGCTAAGGGAGAATATTGAATTTTATTATTATTTAAGAACTTTTTTCTCCTTTTGGTTTGGTCTTCGACACTCCCGATAAAAATCGGGATGCTCTAACCAACTGAGCTAAGGGAGAATTTTGCTTATTTGCGTGGCAAAAGTATATTCTTTTATTTAAATATGCAATATCAAAATGAAAAAAAATAAAAAAAAATTGCGTTTTAAAAATAAGTCCTTGATTGTCAACCAAAAAAATAATTAATTTAATTACCTTTACGCACTAACTTAGCAGGTTAGAAATAATAAACTATAATTCATGTCTGGAAACTTGATCATATTTAAAAATAAAATTACCTATTTCATAGTTTTACTAATCTTTATTAGTTCATGCACAACACCTATAAATATGATTGTTAAAAAGCCTGAAAAGTATAATGGCAAAAAAGTAAAGGTATCGGGTAAAGTGATCAGTTCATTACGGCTTGTTGATATTATGTGCTTTACAATAAAAGATAAATCAGGTAAAATCTGCGTGATTACCCAAAATTATTTACCTATGCAGGGTGGACATTTATTCGTAAGTGGTGTAGTAGAACGAAATTATCAATATGATGGCCGCAGTTTATTAGTTATTAAAGAAAAAAAGTTAAAAGGCAGGAAAACCAAATCCTGGAAAAATACTATGGATAAACTTTAGGATACCACAATAAATCCTCAAAATTCTGAATTTGGTCATCTGTTATTATAACCCCTTCATTTTCTAACATTTCATGCATGGTGTTCTGATTGGCAAAATGGTGTTTCCCTGTTAATACTCCTTTTCGGTTAACTACACGATGTGCCGGTACAAACTCTTTTTCATTTCCTGATTTATTTAATGCCCAGCCCACCATTCTCGCAGCTTGTGGTGAACCAATATGTTTAGCAATTATTCCATAGGTAGAAATCCTGCCATAAGGAATTTGCCTCACCACATCAAATACTTTATCGAAAAAACCAGATTCCATATTAATTAGTGTGTCCTTAAAGTTAGCGCTTTACATGCTTTTATGCTTTTTACTATTTTGAAATGAGAACAGTCTCCAGTTCTCAGTAAGCATACTTTGCAGTTGCTGCATACTGTAGACTGCTAACTTCTACATTCTTCAAAAGAAGTATAATAAGCTAAAAAATCAATAATTAAAGATTGTGTATAAATGGTTTTTTACTTTTTTTTGCTCATTTTAAAAAGGGTTTCTTTCTCCTCTTTTGTCAAGCTGTTATAACCACTTTTAGATATTTTTCCAAGAATACGGTCCATTTCTGTCTGGTCAGCCGCTTTCTGCTGATTATATTCACGGTCTGTGCTGGGCTTTTTATTTTTAAATTTATTCTCGGTTACCTTCATTTTTGGCTTTGGTTTAAACCAGGCCACTAAACCATCCATAAATCCACCAAACCCTTTCGTGAGATCAGAGCCTTTTTTAACTTGTACAGCAAATAAATAACCAAATAAAGCACCACCCAGGTGAGCAATATGGCCTCCTGCATTACTCCCTGCAATGCTTAAAATGTCCAGCACGATAACAAAGATGGCGATATATTTAATTTTAACCCTCCCGATAAACATTAAAACGATGCTATAATCCGGTGCATATGCTGAAATAGCCACTACAATTGCATAAACCGAGGCTGAAGCACCCAATGCATACGAAACCGGTACCAGAGGTTCAAAAGCAGGAAAAACATTAAACGCCAAAATGTAAAGAATTGCACCACTAATTCCTCCAAGTATATATACATTTAGCATTTGTTTTGAGTTTAGAAACTCCAGAAAAATTCTGCCAAACCAAAACATCCACAACATATTAAAAAGAATATGCAGAAAATCATAATGTAGAAACATATAGCTGAGAACTGTCCAGGGGCGGTATAATAAAACTTTTAAGTCTGCAGGAACGGCCAACCATTTAATTATCCCTAAATCTTCAGTAACCGCGCCACCAAACAAAAAGCTAAATAAACCCAGTATACCAATAATCAAAAAAACTGCAACATTAATAAATATCAGTTTGATAACAATATTGCCTGATTTATACATTTTTTTTATTTCATCTATGAAAGCCATTTGTTACCCTTGTTTTTTTTCCACATTAAAATTAAAATAATTCCAAAAAGCATCCCGCCAAGGTGCGCAAAGTGTGCCACATTATCATTAGGATTATTCGAAAATCCAAAATATAATTCAGCTACTCCATACATGATTACAAAATATTTAGCTTTAATTGGTACAGGTAAAAATAATAGCATTAATTCTGCATTTGGGAATATCATACCAAAGGCTAATAATAAGCCAAAAACAGCACCTGAAGCTCCAACTACAGGGCCATTAAAAATTGAATACAAATTGTATATGCGATCCTTCGAAATATAATTTAAGATTCCGGTATTATATTTCCCAGATAACGCTAACTCATTTATTTCTTTAGACGAAAGACCAATGTCAACAAGCTGAGTAATAATTGTTTCTGCTTGAATATGCTGGACGACCTGGTGTAAAATTGCAGCGCCTAGACCTGTTACTATATAATATATGAAAAATCTTTTTGCACCCCAAAATTGCTCTAACACTTTTCCAAACATCCATAGGGCATACATATTAAAAAGAATATGCAAAAGACCTCCTTGCATCACTCTACCATGCATAAACATGTGCGAAATAATTTGGTAAGGCTTAAATAAATCCGACTTTAAATAATACAAACCTAAAGTACTCACTAAATCTTTACCTATGACTGTTAGTAAGAAGGATGCCAAAAAGAACAACCCATTAATAATTAGTAGATTTTTAACCACCGGGGGTAATAATTTAAACCCGCTAGATGGCTTGAATTGGTTTCCGTTCATATAACAATTTATTTATTTTTTACAATATTGATAATTTTCTTTGAGTTTTCCGAATTACTAAACATTAAATTGCCAGTTTTGTATAGTAATTAACAATTTTTAGGATTTTAAATTATATTTGGCAAAATTTAATTGAACAATCATTATGGTGGAGAATATTATGACCCTTGTAATGCTTATATTATTGCAGGCGGTTTTAGGCATTGATAATTTATTATATATTTCGTTAGAATCAAAAAGGGCACCTGTTCACAAACAGGGGTATGTCAGGAGGTTAGGGATTGGTATAGCCATTTTTTTACGAATTGGGCTTTTATTTGTTTTGGTTAAACTTATTGATTTTTTTAAAGAACCGTTTATACATCTTGATTATACTAATTTTATTAGCGGTGAATTTAATATTCATAGCCTGATTATTTTTGTCGGGGGTGGTTTTATTATTTATACAGCGGTAAAAGAGATTTGGCATATGATTTCGTTAGAAGAGCATAACAAAATGGAATGCACCAACAAAACTTCACTAACAAAAGTAATCACTATGATTGTGATCATGAACCTGGTGTTTTCTTTTGACTCAATTCTTAGTGCCCTGGCTTTAACCGATGTTTTATGGGTAATGATTGTTGCCATTATTTTTGGCGGGATCATAATGATTTGGCTGGCAGATCATGTAGCTGGATTCCTTAAGAAAAACAGGATGTATGAGGTACTTGGTTTATTTATCCTGTTCCTGGTTGGTGTCATGCTTTTAACAGAAGCAGGTCATTTATCACATCTTCATCTGTTTGGTAATGAGATTACCGCTATGAATAAAACCACATTTTATTTTATACTGGTTATCCTTATTCTTATTGATGTGGTTCAAACACGGTATCAGAAAAAACTTATGAAAATAAAGGAAGCTAAAACAAATAATAAGAATTTGTTAAATTAACCTGGCTTTTAACTTAATTCTTTACTTTCTATATTTTTCTTTACATTTACAACGCTTATCGTAGAAATTTAATTCTATATTGCGAAAAACAAAAAAAACATATAAACCTTTACTTATATATAGTTGAAACTACGATAATCTTGATAGAAATAAGCCGAATACTGAAACAAAAGAAAATAATATTGTTTAAAGGATTGCTTTTTATAAGGCAATCTCTTATTGTCATTGCCCTATTTTATAATTCCCAACAACTGAAAGGGCAGGAATCAATTATCCTTAGTGATGACCAAAAGTTGTACAAAACATTTGATGTTCTTGAATATTTAACTGATTCTTCAGGTACAATTAAGCTTGTAGATATTTTAAGTAAAAAAGTCAAATTTACCAAAATTGAAACAGGCAGGTCAAATTTTGCTATGTCCCACAACGTTTACTGGTACAGGTTTTCAATAAAAAATAATTCAACAAAAGAAAATAATTGGATTGTTGAATTTAAACATGCACTTGTTGAAGATATTCAATTTTTTTTGTTAGATTCGACAGGGGTGGTAGTAAATACGCAAAAAGGCGGCTTAAAGTATAATCAAAATGAGGTGGAAACGGTTTCCAGAAACCCAATATTCCCTATAACCATGAATAATGGAGAATATGATGTTTTTTTACGAATTGATACCCGATCGGCTGTATACACAACTGTTAATATTTTTGAGTCCTGTGCATTTTGGAATGTTGAAAGAGAAGAACGCTCATTAATGTTTCTTTTAAGCGGTATATTACTTGCCATTTCCATCCTGAATTTAGTTTTATTCTTGCTTACCAAAGAATGGTCGTATCTTTTATTAGCTACTTTCCTTTCCTTGTCCATAGTGCTATTTTATAGTGTATATGGTTACTTATTTGAGTTTTTCCCTGATCTTTCATTATTAATTAAAATTAAATCAAGAATAATTACTTTTCAACTAAGTGTTTTATTTCTAAGCTTTTTTACAATAAAGTTTCTTGATCTAAAGAGAATATCAAATGTTGGATATGCGATATTATCTGGTGTTAATATTTATTATTTATTATTTCTGATTTTATCTATTGGTAATATCATTCCAACGATATTCGAATATAAAATGGTTGTTTTTTCATATCCTGCTTTTGTACTTATATTAATATTTGTGATCATTTTGGCTATTAAAAAGCAGCATGAATCAGCTATATATTATCTCATTGCATTTGGTATTTTCATATTTGTTTCCGGAATATTTTTATTAGTTACACGGGGTATTATTTCAGGTAATTTATTTACTAACAATATTTCAAGCATTGGAACTACTATTTTTAGCTTATTGCTTACCATAGCTTTAAATGAAAAGATTTCCAAATTGAAAAAAATACAAATAGAGGCACTTCAATTAGCAGAGGATAAAAAAGAACTCGCAAAGGAAATTGAAATTCGTGTAGAAACAGAAAAAGCTTTGATGAAATCAGAAGTCAATCTAAAAAAAGCCAACAATGCAAAAGATCGCTATTTCTCTATTTTAGCACATGATCTTATTAATCCGTTCAATACAATTATAGGTTTTGGTCGTTTGTTGAAAGAGAACATAAAAAAGTACGATATTAATAAAATAGAAGAATTTATTGATATTATTAACAAAACCTCAGACCGTACATTCAGGTTACTCGAAAACCTGCTGGATTGGTCGAGATCACAAACGAATACTATTGAGTACAAGCCACAAAGGGTTGATATTAATGAAGTTATTGTAGATGTTATTTCACTTTTTGACAGCCAGAAAAAGAAAAAAGGGATAAATATTATCACAGATTTTGAAACGAAGATTTTCGTTTACGCCGATTTGAATATGATTAAAACAATAATCAGAAACTTACTTTCTAATGCGGTAAAGTTTACAAAGTATGGTAGTGTAAACGTAATTACCAGGAAAGAGGGTGATAAAGGAAAAATTTCTGTTAATGACACGGGAATAGGAATTTCAGAAGAAGATTTAATGAATTTATTCAGGATAGATATTGCCAGTTCAAAAAAAGGGACTGATGGCGAAAAAGGAACTGGAATAGGGCTTATTTTATGCAAAGAATTTATAGATAAAAATGAGGGCGAAATTTCTGTTGAAAGCCAAAAGGGTGTTGGAAGTAATTTTATGTTTAGCTTGCCCCTGTATGATGATTAATAGACTTATAAAAATGCATCTCTTGAGAGACCTGATTTTTTAAAAATACGCCAACCAAAGTTTAAATCCATTTTTATTGTCAATAATTCCGGTTTCGCCTTTGATTAATATAAGTTTCTGATCCTGGTTCTTTAATCCTGACAATTCCACTTTTCCACTTTGTACCGTAACACTCACTCTATTTATCGTGTTTAAAGTTTTCACATTAAATGATGTGCCCAATACTTTAATACGTGCTATTTTTGTTTCCACAATGAACGGTTTTTCTTTATCATGTTTTACCTTAAAAAAGGCTTCACCATTTAATTTTACAAGGCGCTTATCCTTTTTGAATTTATCAGGATAAGTTAATTTTGAATTTTTATTTAGTTTAACAGATGTTTGGTCAGCCAAAACAAGATTTGATGTATTAACAGATGTTTCTTGAGTTAAATATTGTGGTTGAGAGGTGTAATTTTCAACGAAATAACCAATTAAAAAACCACTAAATAGTACAGCAGCAACTTTCAATAAATTTTTGGCGGTTCTCAGATAAATATTCTGTTTTTTTGGTATTATCTTCAAGCTATTCTTTGGGCTATGAATCCTGTTTTGTAATTTTCCCCAAGCCAGATTTGAGTTTGCCTTTTGTTCAATATCCTTTTTTGCTGATTGCATCCAAAGGAAATACATCCGGTCAAAACTTTTTTTGTTTTCAGATGATTCATTAACCCAGTTTTCTAGCTCCTTTGTTTCATGAGTATTCGTTTCCGTGGCAAAGTATTTTGCAAATAAATCATAGTTCGGTATGACTTTTTTATTCGTCATTTATGCTTTTAATCAATATCTATTTTAATTTTAACTTAGATGCTATTTTTTGATAGTCATTGGTCATTTATTGTCATTTTGCTTCGCTGTCATTTATAGTTATTGGTCATTAGTTTATTAGGTGCTTAACCCGGAAAATTCACTGAATTTTCCCTATCTTAGATAGCGGCTAAGCTTAGCCGGGATTTCCCGCATTTAGATTCATGATTTGAAAAACTCATGAATAATGCGGGTTAAAGGGACAAATTTAGTTAATACTTGTAACCCGAAACCTGCAACTCGCAACAAAAAAGATTAATACCTCGGAATTTTAAAAAAATAACTCTAAAAGTTTTCGAATTACATCGTCACTCCCCAAACATCTTCATTTTTTGTCCAATCGTTGAATTTTTCTTCACCACCACGAACTTTCCAGTCCGAGTCAATGGTTAATTTTGAACTGATACCTCCACGGGGGTTACAGATCATTACAATTCTCATACGATGAGGGTCGTAAATCTCCATTAAATGATCGTAAAAAATATTGATTAAGCGTTCATAAGACACCGTAATATCACGAAGATGATATGAATACTGTTTCAATGATTTTAATTCGATAATTTTATCTTTTGGGTAAAAAGTTATATAAACCGAAGCAAAATCAGGTTGTTCCTGAACTCCAAGAAAAGTAAATTCAGGGATTTTTATTTTAATTTCATAAGCCTCCTTACTTGGGTTTGGAATTGCTACCAAAAGGGTTTTATCAATTTCTTTATAGAGTTTTGCCATTTTTTTCTTTCAATTTTAAATTTGCTGCAAGATACAAAATCTGAAAAAATGCTTTGAATTATTTCCTTGATATATGTGAAATCTTTTCAATTATGTTTTTTATGATTAGGTGTTAGTTCTCTCCCATTTTGCCACAACTGTATAATCAAATATCAAAGCAGAAAAAACACCCAGCGCATACATCAGGTAATCAACCGGGTCAAAAGTACTACCAAAAACATGAATGTTAAAATACTGAAAAGTTTCTACACTAAACCCAATTAAAAATACAATGATGGCTACCGGAATTTTTTTATCCGATTTTACGCTTAAAGTAAATAAATAATACAATGAAAACGGTAATAAAATATCAATTAAGTAGCTGTTTATAAATACCGGAAAAGGACCTTGGTAGTTTGGACTGATAATAAAATGCAAAAGACCGACAAATATCGAAATACTTATTACAAAAGCTTTCCTTTTGCCCATTACCATTCTATTTTGTCATGTTCTTTCAACGCAATTAAACAATCTGTTGTCAATCTACCAGCCCATTCCAGTTTTGCTATTTCCCATTCTTTTTTAAATTGTCCCCATTGCCATTCAGGCCACCAACCACCATCACCTGATTGTTTTTCTATTTCCTTATCATAGAGCCTGTCAAGTTTTTCAGGATATAGCTTTGCTAATATTGAAGCTGTGTGTGGTGCTAACCAGCTCGCTTTTTTTTCATCAATATCCTTTTCATCATCAAAGAATGCCTTATACGCATTTTCAATTTTTTCAGCAATTATATTCTTTAAATCCTCAGGATAAAACTCATAGCTTTTTTCCCAATTCAAAATTGTATACAGCACATTAGATGGATCATCTGATGCTAAATCCAGGATACCTTCCTCAATACGTTCATTAATTTTATCGTTTAGTTGCGAAAGAAGATTTGTTGGAACATGTTTTTTATATTTATTCAGGTAACCTACAATTTGCCCGCTTATTGACATTTTATGCATAGCCGTGAAAAGAAAACCACTATGATCTTCCGGGTTTGGTGCATTTGGTTTTTCTGCTTTTTTATATGCCCACCAGGGTGCATGTGCCTCTTTATTAATGTATTCAGAACATAAGGCCCAATAAAAATATTCTTTATCAAGTATATTTAATAAATACTTAATTGCATTTTGAATTATTGAATTATTGTCAGGTAAATTATACCGTACACAATACTCTAATGCTGTTGCTGTTGCAATTGTAGAGGATTTACTCATACGAATGTCTGGTTCAATCGCATGACCAAAACCACCATCACTATTTGTGAATTTTCTTAACTGTGACATATCCAATACCGGGTTTTTATCAAAATAATAGGAAAACAGTTGTTTATCTATTTCCCGGGCATTTGTTTCAATAAAATGAACCGCTTTTCGAAAATTCTCTTTAGATAGTTGCATAGAATGAAGTCCTTAATTCTGGATTTATTCGAAAGATACAAAAACTATGCTTTTGAGGCAAATGTCTTATTGTTTATATGCTGGTAAATAAGATAAAGACTTTGTCTTTTTTGGTAATCTGATCCCAATTTTCATGTTCTTTTGATGGGTGTGATCATAAAACAGTTATCTGAAAATTTTTCGTTCATTAACAATTTTACATCTTTTCAATGGTGCCGCCTTTATTTGTTGAATTTTATTTAAATCAAGAAATTGTATTTTCTCAATTTGGTTGTAAAGTTCAAAAACATAATCAAATTCATAAAAAGACCTTTGCTTTCTCCCTGTTAAAGTAAAGTCTGATTTGCCATTTATTTTGAAACGGATTGGCTTGGTGGGTTTTAATTCTGCAATTTTGTGGTCTTCGCGCTTTGGCGATCCAATTGTCATGGAATTGGAAGTGTAGTTTACAAATAGTTCATAGCTGTTAGCACTACTTTTTTTTAGTTTAAATATATCAAATGATTTTAGCGAGTTTTGTTGAGTAAAAGCATAGATCAGTTGGTTATTTGTGAGTAAAAAATTTGTGTTGTGTTCATGAAAATCCTTTGGGAAATTCGTTTCTTCAAAATCCTTGTTGTTAACAAAAGAGTTTACCCCAATTAGATCCTGAAAGATTATTAGGTTTGATGTTTTAATACCCGGATGTGAGCTGTATTTATTTGGAAGAAATAATGTTTTATCAATTATGTAACCAGCATTAGATTTGACTTTGCCTAATAATGTATTAAATATCTTTCTATTTTCAGGAGTGTAATTTGATTTTTCAAATATCACTGCGAGTTTATATAAATGTATTACATCAACCATCATATTTTTTGGCTAACAACTAAAAAGCCTGCCTAATTATTTTGGGCAGGCTAAAATTCGAAATTTTAGCATGTTTTAAAAATTTAATTTGCTTCGTAATCAGCCAAAAGAACTATACCAAATTCAGAGTCCAGACTAACTTTACCCTCTTTTACTTCAACTAATTGATCTGAATAATAGTCTTTTAAAACCGTTCCATTCTCATAAATTTCCTGAACATTAACTTCTTTGGCACCTATTTCAAGATCCAGCCCTACAAGTACAATATCTCTAAAATCTCCTGATTCAAAAGTCCTTTTAAAATAATACGGTTTTTCTGAAATCATTTCATGAACACCTGCACCTACGGAAGGGTGCTCTTTACGGAATTTACCCAGTTTTTGCCAATGCACTAAAACATCTTTAATGGCAAAACCATTTCGTTGAGCGTTTTGTTCCAGCTCTTCCCAGTTCATAAATGACCGTAAAGTAGCATCGCCTTCAGTTCCTTCAATTGTTAGGGAACGTGCTGTTTCATCACCATAATACACTTGTGATGCACCCGGGCATAAAAGTAACTTAGTACCTGATTCAAATGGTTTTTCACGATTTTTATCAAATGGTCCGCTATCGTCATGTGAGCTTACATAGTTTAGTACACTTTTGCCTTTTAAATCATTATTTAAGATATCTGAATATTTTGAGAAAATTTCTTCATAATTTTTAGGTGCGTCTACCTTAAATTCAAAATTTATCATACTTTTAAAACCATTCTCAAAATAATTAACTTCTTTGTCAGCAAAACTATAAATTTGTTTACTGGAAATTCCATAGCCATATACTTCGCCTACCATAAAAAAATCATTCTCGTCCAAAACTTTGTCAGGATTTTCTTCTTTCCACTTATTGAAAACTTTTACGGCTTCTTTATATAAGTCGGCCCAAACTGATTCTTCAGTATGCTTTACGGTATCTACCCTAAAAGCATCAATCCCATATTTTTTGATTAAATCAACCAACCATTTAATAATGTAATATCTTGGTGCACGAGGATAGCCTGTGGTCTCAAAAAACTCATTTATTTCTTTTAACTCTTTTTCGTAGCGACCTTCTTTTTTCCATTTTTCAACCAGTTGTTTTGGTAATTCAACATTTTCACTACTCTCAGTTTTTACATCGGGTAGATTTTTCACCAATGTACATTCAATTGTAGTTTCGTAAGCATCGTAGGTGCATTGTGGCCCGGTTCTTACCCAGTCGTTAGGCCACACAGGGTCTTTCGCTGTAACCGGGCCTGTGTGGTTAATAATTACATCAAGAATTATTCTTATACCATGTTGATGAGCCGTTTCAACCAATTCTTTCAAATCTTCTTCCGTTCCAAAATTAGGTTCCAGGCTAGTCCAGTCTTTAGTCCAATATCCGTGGAAAGCATAAGTATTGCCTGTCCCTTCGTTAACGGCATCATGAATTTGTTCAAATACCGGCGAAAACCAAATAGCATTAATCCCCAAATCATTAAAATAGCCTTCTTTAATTTTTTGGGTAATCCCTTTAATATCACCGCCCTTAAAACCTCTAAGTTTTCCTGTTTTTTTTGTCCGGTCAAAATTTATATCGTTTTCTGTGCTTCCATTATTAAAGCGGTCAGTGAGTAAAAAGTAGACATTTGCTGCTTCCCAAATGAATGGTACTTGTTTTGTGTTCATACTGTTTTGTTTGGTGCAAGATAAAGTCAAAAAAATAAGCACTAGCAAAGAAAAAGCTTTTGTTTTAAACATTGTAGATCGAATTTTGTTTATTCTAAAATTGCTGCAAGCTGTAAATAGACATCAAATATATCAATAATTATTGAAAATAAGTGTTTGTAATATGTACTACAAATATTGGTGCTTACTGATGTTTGCCTAATGACTTTCACAAAGCAAATAGTGCTTTTAGTAGCTGTGGTTGTTATTGTAAATATTTTAAAATGCGTTTCATAACTTAATCTAAAAAAATATGTAATTCATTTTGTCATACATACTTTTATTTTATTATTTTTATGCTTTTTGATTTTCAGAAAACCTTTTGAAAACCATATTATGGAAAAAGTAAAACGAGTTGTTGCCCTTGATGCTTTTCGGGGTTTTACCATTCTAATGATGATTTTAGTTAACACACCAGGTAGTTGGGCTTATGTGTACCCACCATTTAGGCATGCTGAATGGCATGGTTGTACGCCAACTGATTTGGTGTTTCCCTTTTTCCTTTTTATTGTGGGGGTGGCTATGTGGTTTTCATTTAAAGCTTTTGATTATAAACTGAATAAGAAGGCAGCCTTAAAAATTATAAAGCGGACGCTAATCATTTTTGCCATTGGTGTAGGCTTAAAGTTATATTCTATGTTGCTAAGGGAAAACGCCAGCTTTAGATTAATGGGCGTGTTGCAACGTATAGCACTAGCTTATGGCTTTGCTGCTATTTTGGTTTTAAGTTTGAAGAAAAGAAGCTTAATTGCGACTTCGGCAGTACTTCTACTCGGATATTGGTTTCTGCTCTGGGTTTTTGGTGGTGATGCGCCTTATGCACTTGAAACGAATTTAGCAAGAATAATTGATTTAAAGATTATTGGTGCAAAATATCTCTACACGGGTGAAGGTATTCCTTTTGATCCGGAAGGTTTGCTTGCTACTATCCCATCCACAGTAACCGTTATGCTTGGTTATTTTACAGGACAAATGGTGGAACAAACCACAGATCGCAAAAAACTGGTACTCAAAATGGCTCTTTGGGGTGTTTTGGCTATTTTCATAGGCTTAATATGGGATATGGCTTTCCCCATTAACAAAAAAATATGGACCAGTTCTTATGTGATTTATACTGCCGGATATGCACTGGTAATATTAGCCCTTTTTGTCTGGCTTATTGATGTTAAACAATATAAAAAATGGGCTCATCCATTTATTGTTTATGGTATGAACCCTTTGGCCATTTATGTGCTTTCCGGAATTTGGGTTATTACTTATTTTGCTATATCAATAGGTGGTACTAATATGTATGCCTGGCTATATAAAAGTGTTTTTGTCCCCATTGCCGGAAATATGAACGGTTCTCTTTTATTTGGAATTTTTCATATTATAATTTATTGGCTAATTGGTTTGGTCCTTTTTAAGCACAAAATATTTATCAAGATATAACTGTATTAATGATCCATCCGTAAAGCCTATATTTTACATTTTTTTATGAAGAATAATATATTAGAATCCAAAATATTAAACCGTATTAGAATGAACAACCAGAACTTGATTTCTATCGCAACAGCTTTTCTAACTGTTATATTGGTTTCCTGTGATAGTAAAACTGACGAAAGAAACCAGCAAACTGAAAATAATCCGGAACAGATTATTTCTGTGGTAAAAAAAGAATCAACTACCAAAAGATTATTACCAGAATTCAAGGTGACAGAGTATTGTGACAGGGAGGATCAGGATACAGTTATGTTCTATTTGGCAAAATTTGATAAAAGAGAACCTTTTAATATATCTGTTGCACAAGCAAAAAGCGCATTAAAAATAAAATATAGTGTAATTGATGATTGCTGCCTTAAATATAGAGGAAAAGCGAGTTTAGATAGTGTGAAACTGAACTTATATCACCTGAAAAGAGCTGGAAACCCCTGTGAATGTTTTTGCATGTATGAATTTGAGTTTGTTTTGAGGAATACTGATATCCCGGATAAGCTGTTTATTAATAAAAAAGAAGTTGAATTTATACAGGATAAATAATGTTACTAAGAAAATATTTTTTAAGCGTTTTCTAAGAGACTTTAAATGAGGCGATTAGGGTAATGCCTAAACTTGCATATGTTTTTCAGGAAAATGTTTTTTTTCATTACGATATTGGTTTTGTTATGGGGTTTCCCAAAGACTGGATAAAGGTAA
>JBDLJL010000134.1:0-14128 GCA_039714415.1 Bacteroidota bacterium | reverse complement strand
CGAAGTGGTTAAATTTGAATAACCATGGGTAAAACCCATGGTACATAAGGAATAGTAATTTGAACCCTGAATGGGTTCAAATTTTAAACCCAATTGCCCTGAAAAATCCCGGCTTAGGGAAGCTTAATTTTGGTAACCCAAAATTTTAGCTGAAATTAGCCGCTATCGAAGATAGGGGAAATTCCATGAATTTCCCGGATTAAGTACCCACAAAAATGGTAGTAGAACCATAATTTTATTTATATGATAAAAAGAAACTATTTTCTTGACTATTTAATATTGCTATTCATCCTGTTTGCAGGTATGTTTCCCCTTTTTTGTGGCTTTGCTGTCATGAAATGGGATATAATGGATATTTATCTCCCGTGGAAATATTTTATTACTGAAGCCTTAAAAAACGGGGTGTTACCTTTGTGGAATCCTTTTATGAATTGCGGATTTGCCCAACAAGGCGATCCGGGCACATGGTATCCTGTTAGTTGGCTTATTGGCCTTGTTTTTCAAAAATACAATATTACAGCTGTTCATTTAGAATATTTATTGCATCTATACATTGCAAGTATAGGGATGTACCTTTTTGGTATTTTAAAGAAGTTCTCGCGCACTGCAAGGCTTATTTTGGCTGTTTCTTATATGTTTTCCGGGTTTTTTATCAGTAATGCTCAGCATTTGGGATGGCTGGTAAGTGCAGCTTGGTTTCCGTATGTAATTTACTATTTTAGTTTGTTACAGAAAAAACAGGATTTCACCCTTTCATTAAAATTTGCTTTTGTTTTATTTTTAATGCTTTCGGGTGGGTATCCTGGAATATTTATTTCAACGATATATATTTTATTGGTATATTATTTATTCTTTGTTGGCAGGGTTTTAAAAGAGAGAAAATACAAAGAATTTCAAAAATTCAGCAAAGGTTTGCTAATATCAGTAATTGCCTTTTTAGTTTTTAGTGCCGTAATTCTAATTTCTTCTTTTGAATTAGCACAACATATTACACGCGGTAATGGTTTGGGATATGATAATTTCGGGGGGATTTTAACTGGTTCCTTGCCTATAAAAGCTTTAGTTTCATTGATTTATCCTTTTGCTGTAGGGTTTAAAGATACTACATACTGGGGTGCTGATTTTGCTTTGATAAATATATATTTTGGTATTGGAATATTGATTTTGCTAATTTTTATTAATTTTCAGAAAAACGTGCAAAAAAATGTTCGTATTTATACGTTTGCAGGAATATTTTTTTTAATGATTGCCATGCCACAAATTTTTCCATTACGCAAGTTATTGATGTTTTTGCCTTATATGGATATGTTTCGATTTTCAAGTCTTTTTCGGATATATGCAATATTTTTCTTTTTGATAGCTTCAGGCTACGCGATTGATAAAATCATTTTAAACAGGCAGGTAAGGCTAGAGTATTTCCGATTTTTACTTTATGTTATTCCCATATTTACAATTATAAATGGAGTTTTACTATTTATGATGGAAAGATGGAAGTTTTTAAAACTTTTTACCGAAGGTTGGTTGTATTTTAATAATATAGCTGATGTAGATGAACGGATATTTTTTCAAGGGGGTATTACAATAGTCCTGTTAGTATTACTTGCATTTTTTATCCGGCAGAAACAATTGCAGAATACTTTTTTCAAACGTTTGGTTTTCGTGGTTTTTGTTCTTGATATTTTGATTTCTGTTCAATTAAACCTCTATGCAACAGTAGTTTCTAAGTTTCATGTTAAAGAAATAAATAAAAGCTTTGAAAAAACCCCTGATGATTATCCTTTTCCCTCGCTAAAAACAAATATGGATCAAATTACGGATCAGAAAATGGTACACAATATTCCTTATATTTGGAAAAATATGGCAATTTATCAAAAAAAACCCTCAAGTGATGGTGTAAACCCATATAGTTTTACCACAATGGACAAGGCATTGAAAAATAACAATTATGATGCATTGATCAACCACCCGGTTTTGTTTTTTGCAAGCAGGATTAACAACAACAATACTGTCGATACAAATTCAATAGATAAAAAATCATATCAAAACCTGAAAATCATAGATTTCAATAATAATAAACTAAAAGTAAAGGTTAGTACAGATACTGTTAAGCAACTGGTTTTCCTTCAAAATTATTATCCAGGCTGGCAAGCAACAATTGATAATCAAAAACAGCCAATTTTAAAAGTAAATAATACTTTTATGGCAATAAAAATCCCTAAAGGAAAACATAAAATAACATTTAACTTCTATCCCAAAAGAGTTGTTTATGCTGCGTATATTAGCATTGCTTCATGGCTCATATTTATGGTTTTTTTAATTGGAGCAAAGGTAGTTCGAAAACATTAAACACAGGACGGGCAAAATTAACTCAGAAAAGTATTACAATAGTTCGGTGAATTTTTATAAACACCTATATGTCAGGTTATTAAAATTAACAGCAGCGTAAGTTAATAGGTTAATAATCAAGCCTTTGCGGCTTTGCGCGAAACAAAAATTTAACGAAGTGTTGGTATTAAAAACCCTGCTGTTTTAATTATTTTTATCAGTTTATAAACAGCAACTTCAAAACCTTTGTGTTTTTTCCTCCATCATCTGTACAAAAAATTAGGTATACACCAGTTTGTACTTTTTGATTTCCAAAATTTTTCCCATTCCATATCGCCTGACCTCCAAATGCGGTTGTTTCATAAACTAACTTTCCGCTTACATCAGTAATTTTTACATTTACATCAGTTGCAAGTCCTGTAATTGTAATTAACCCGACGTAATTTTCCCTAACAGGATTTGGGTAAACATAAGCATCAGCATAAGAATCATTACCTTCGGTAGCTGTGCCTTTATAGGAAACTATCCCAAGCGAAGTTCCAATAAAAACTTCACCCGTTTTGCCGTTTACAGCAATATCAGTAATTGAGTTTGAAAATAAAGGACTGTTACCTGTATGAAAATGAAACAGTTCTTCTCTTGTATCAGCAGACATAAGATAGATACCGGAATTTTCTGTTCCAAACCATTTCCTGTTTGCACCATCAATGGCTATTGCGGTAATTTTTTCTTTTGCCAGAAGGTATTGTACCAGGCTATCGTTGTTTTCATCAATGAGTTTTATCCTGTCTGCATAAAAGTTTTCACCTGAAAATACATTCTGCGGGTTAAAATAGGTTAAAACTCCCTGTTCTGTTCCAATCCAAATAACACCATCTTTGTCTTCAGCAATTGAGGAAATTTCGTTGGTAATTAATTCACCGTATTCATCTAAAGGGTCAAATTGTTTGTGTTCATCGTCATTTACATCCCCGGGTGTGTAATTATCATTAAAAGCAAATAACCCACCGCCACGTTCTAATTGCACCCATTTTGTATTATTTTGTGTAATAATAATTTCACCTAATGGTACAGTGTTGTCTATTTCAGGATAGTTAAGACTATACCAGTTTCCATCATTTAGTTTAACAGAAATGGGTTCGGGCACACCTTCGTTTGCAACCCAAAGGTTTTGGTTTTCATCTATAGCCAAACCAGCTATTCTAATATAGGGTTCACCACTTATCTGGCTTTGAAGGGTGCTGTTTTGATCGTTAAAAATATTTTTAATTTCATTGTTTTGAAATTCAAATACACCTGATCCCCATGCACCGGCAAACACCTGACTACTATTTTTAGGGTTAATGATTATTTTTACAAAATCATGTGCCCCGGAATTCCATAGGATGTTAGAATTCCAGTTTTCATCAATAAAAGAATAAGCTTCCGGGAAATTATAAAGGTTTCCCCTATAAGAAGATCTTCCACCACCTGCAACCCATACTTTATTATCAACTGAAGAAATATCATCCACATGATTATTAAAAGGCCCATCTACCTGAACGCTTTCAAATTCATTGGCGTTTTCGTTTATTACCAGGCCTGATGCCTTATCAGCAATATATAATTTGCCGTTTTCATCTGTAATGCAATCGGCCGGTTTGGGACTTGCAAAGCCATAATCTGTAATTTGTCTTTTCAGGTTAAGATTTTCATCGTAAACCAAAATTTTATCACCTTCAGTAATAAACATTTCATTATTTGAAACTTTTAATCGATCCACTTCATTTACGGAATGATAAAAAAGTTCCCAGCTATTATTTTCTTTTTTATACACATATGATGCATTTTCACCCTGATGGTAATAGTTAGCAAATAATTGATTGTTAAAATTTATAATATCAGTATATTTCCCATTAGCATCAGGAAAATTTTCATCTTTGTTCCAGGTAGCATAATCAATTAAATCCTTGCTGTTTTTAGGGGCATAATATACCCCCTGTTCTGTTGCTGCGTATATAAAGTCCTGATCGAATACAATACTGAAAATTTCTATTGCGGAAGCTTCGGGGCCAATATAATATGTGTCTTCAATTTCAAGCTTGTCAAGGTTTACCAACACAATACCAAACCCACATGCTAAATAAGCTTTTGAATCATTAAATTCGATATGATGGATGGTTTTTCTTCCCTGAATTTGCTTTTGTTTAATATTATTAAGGTTGGTAATATTTATTCCTTTAATAAAATCTAAATTTGCATTTGAATAGGCTACAACCAATAGATCTTTTTCCTGTAGATAGTTAATCGCACTTGTTCCAATATCTGATAAACCATTCGTTATGGAAAGTTTGCCAATACTATAATCATCAAGATTATAATAAAATAGGGAATAAGGTGTAGAGCAAAATATCTTATTTTGGGCCTGAACAATATTTGTGGCTTCTATATATGGCAAATGATCACGCCAACTGCCTACAGGAATTTGTGCAAATACGAAATTTTGCAAAAAAACAAATATAAATATCAGGATAACAGTTAATTGCCTCATTATTGATTTAAATATTTTTTTATCGTAATAACTTTTTAGTTAAAAATTGAACCAGTTTTTGAACTGCAATTCCCCTGTGGCTAATTTTATTTTTTAGCCCTGCATCCATTTCAGCGAATGTAATATCATATCCTTTAGGCATAAAAACAGGGTCGTAGCCAAAACCGCCCTGACCTTTTTTGACTTTAATAATTTTTCCGTTTATAATTCCTTCAAACTGGTGTTTTTCACCATTTAGTATTAATGAAATTACAGTCTTAAATCGTGCATTTCTATTATCTGTATTTTCAAGTTCAGAAAAAACTTTTTCAATGTTTTGATCCATGTCTCTTCCATCCCCTGCATATCGCGCAGATTTTACTCCCGGCCTGCCATCAAGAGCTTCGATCTCAAGCCCAGTATCATCAGCAAAACAATCTATCTTAAATTTATGATACACATACTCAGCCTTTTGCATTGAATTTCCTTCGATAGTAGGAGAGGTCTCAGGAATTTCTTCAAAACATTTTATGTCATCCAGGCTAAGAAGTTCAAACTGATTACCCAGAATTTGTTGCAGTTCTCTTAATTTATGTTGGTTATTCGTAGCAAAAACAATCTTCATGATGTAATCTGGTTCATTAAATTTTATAGCTATGTCGGTCTTTAAGGACAAACACGAATTAATTTGTAAATGTATTAAGAGTGAAGTTTAATAACAAAAATAATTATAATTAGTATGTCTTAAAAGTCGGGGCGCGACTCTGTTTACTAAATGTGAAGTTTTGCAAGCAACATATTTTCAGTTCATTAACAAGTCGTACCCCGACAACTTTTCCGAAAATATTGACATAATGGACAAACACTAATTATGCTGATAAATTTAAAATGAGCTACAAAATTGTAATATCATAGCCATTTGAAATTATGACCAGGCTGTAAAACGGATGTAAACCTGTTGTTTATTTACCATTACTTGATTAGTGTATCATAATATCTCAAATTCTTATAAAAACATTTGAACTGATATCGTTTGAATCAGAAAATATATTACTTTTGCAATTAATTAAAAACCGATTGAAACTTAAATAAAATTTCATGTCAAAAAATTTAGGTGAAATTCTTCAGATAATAGGGCCTGTTATTGATGTTAGCTTTGAAAAAACAGGTGGTGAACTTCCTGATATTTATGATGCACTGGAAATTAAAAGGGATGATGGATCGACTCTTGTCCTTGAAGTTGAACAGCATATAGGTGAAGATACGGTTCGAACGATTGCTATGGACTCTACGGATGGACTTCACAGGGGGATGCTTGTAACCCAAACCGGAGCGCCCATAATTATGCCTGTTGGCGATGATATAAAAGGCCGTTTATTAAATGTTGTGGGCGATTCAATTGATGGTATTGGTCCCATTTCAAAAGAAGGGGGCTATCCAATTCATAATGAACCCCCAAAATTTTCAGACCTATCAACTGATAAGGAGATCCTTTATACAGGTATTAAGGTTATTGATTTGATTGAACCTTATTCAAAAGGGGGTAAAGTTGGTTTGTTTGGTGGTGCCGGTGTAGGAAAAACGGTTATCATTATGGAACTTATAAACAATATTGCAAAGGCATATGAAGGCCTTTCAGTATTTTCCGGTGTTGGTGAGCGTACCCGTGAAGGAAATGATCTTTTACGTGAGATGCTTGAATCTGGTGTTATGACTTATGGCGAAGAATTTTTAAAAGATTTGGAAGCCGGTGGCTGGGATCTTTCAAAGGTGGATAAAACAGCCTTAAAAGACTCGAAAGTATCTATGGTTTTTGGCCAGATGAATGAACCACCTGGAGCCAGGGCACGTGTTGCTTTATCCGGGCTATCGGTTGCAGAATATTTTCGCGATGGTGACAAAAATTCGGGAAAAGGTAACGATATTCTTTTATTTATTGATAATATTTTCCGCTTTACACAGGCAGGTTCTGAAGTTTCGGCTCTACTTGGCAGGATGCCTTCAGCGGTAGGTTACCAGCCAACCCTTTCAACCGAAATGGGGGAAATGCAGGAAAGGATTACTTCAACGCAAAAAGGTTCGATTACATCAGTACAGGCTGTTTATGTTCCTGCCGATGACTTAACTGACCCGGCGCCTGCTACGACTTTTGCACACCTGGATGCTACTACCGTTTTGAATCGTAAAATTGCCGAGTTGGGAATTTATCCTGCTGTGGATCCATTAGATTCAACATCAAGGATTTTAACACCGGAAATTGTTGGCCCGGATCATTATAATACGGCACAAAGGGTTATTGAAATCCTTCAAAGATATTCAGCATTACAAGATATTATTGCCATACTTGGTATGGAGGAACTAAGTGAGGAAGACAAACTGATTGTTCACCGTGCACGTCGTGTTCAAAGGTTCTTATCACAGCCTTTCCATGTTGCAGAACAATTTACCGGTTTAAAAGGTGTTTTGGTTTCAATTGAAGATACCATTAAAGGCTTTAACATGATTATGGATGGTGAAGTGGACGAATATCCTGAAGCAGCATTTAACCTGGTAGGAACCATAGAAGATGCTATTGAGAAGGGTAAGAAGATGTTAGAAGACGCTAAGCAGTAAGCCTGCTTCGACTTTATTTCGCTTCGCTCAGTAACCATGCTCAGCATCCGTTTCTTAAAAACGAGTTTTTATAAGATAATTATTAAATATGCAGTTGGATATTGTAACACCAGACAAACAGGTTTATTCCGGCGAAGTTAAGCTTGTAAAACTTCCGGGTGTGGATGGTTCTTTTGAAATCCTGGAAAACCATGCGCCTTTAATTTCAACTTTGGAAAAAGGAAAGATAAAAATTATTGAGAAAAACAATGAAATTACGTTTTTTGAGATAAAAGATGGTGTTGTTGAAGTACAAAATAATAAAGTGATTGTACTGGCCGGTTCGGTTTAAAGAACTTTGGAAAATATATAGAAAGGCTGCCTGAAAAAATCAATTGGTTTTTTGAGGCAGCCTTTTTTATATAGTTTTTATTTTGGAATATTCGATAATGCCAACTATTCTAAAAAGTTAACAAATGCTACTTCATAATTTTTTACCGCAAGTGGGATAAAAGGAATAAGATTAGAAAAATCAGTTAGGTGAGAATATTCTGCCGATGTATTTGTTCCGGAACTTTGAAAACCCTCTGAATTAAAAAAGGCCGGTGATTCTATAGTTGAAATATCAATGTCTTTATCTGCGAATATTTCTTCATCAGTAAACCCATCATAATTATATTCACTTCTAAGTTCTTGTAAAAGTACATTTTTTAATGAAAAATCTTCCATTATGTTTTCTACATATTTAAGTTCCGGGTTAACTAATGCTAATTCTGTTACGGCCAGGTTTTTTGCAAGATCTGCCTTTCCACGGAATGACCAGTTATTACCTTTTACTCTAGTATCGTACAGGGTAACATTGGGGTTGTTTGAACTTCCAATAAAATCAATAATTTGGTTGTTTACTCCAAAAAAAAGTTTCATGTTATTAGGTGCATAAGGATTTTGTTCTGAGGTAGTTAATCCACTAATGCCAACATAAACAGAACTTTCATATGGGGCTGCGCTTACTTCAGTCAGGTATTCAAGAATAACCATTGTTTCCGGATGGTCTTCCATTCGATAATGATTTAACTGGTTAGGCTTAAGTATAATAAGTTGCTCCGGTGTTTGGTCATTCCAAAAGGCCTGTAAGGCCAGGTTTGAAAAGCTATCATCATAGATTTCCATATAATAATCCCAATGAATATTTTCCAGGTCAACACTTTCTTTAATACTAACATGTTTTGTATTTCCATCAAGACCTGTATAACTAAATTCAGAAGCCCCTTCAACATCAATGGCTATTATTCTCTGATAGGTACTGTTAAATATTCCGGCAATTTCATCACCTATATACACAAAATTTCTTAAATAGTTATGAATACCCCTGCCTGAAAGTACTTTTAAGCTTTTTAGCAATTCATCTGAGCTAATGGCTGATGGGAGTTCTAATTTTACTTCAGCCGGAAAAGGTTGGTCATGTGCTTGGTCCTCAGGCTCAAGGTTAAATTCTTCGCATGAGTATAAAAAAAAAGCTCCGAGGAACAATAATATTATCGCTTTGGATTTTAAAAACATTCTATATTCTTTAAGAAATAAACAAGTAAAATTTATCGATATAACGCCGGTGATTGCGAAATATTATTTGGGGAGGGAAAAATTATTTTTACCGGCGTAGTTATTTTTAATGAAAGGAGATTGAAAAGTGATATAAATTAGGACTACTCCGAAAACTGAAATTTTCAGTGTTTAGCCTAGCTGCAGGTGTTTAACAGGTTGATATACTGACTAATATTCTTTAGCTAGGCTCAGGTTTAAATATTCTGGGGCACTTATTTATTTGCGTTTTACATTAAATATCAAGTAATTAAAAATGAGAATTGATTTTATTTAATTACTAATTACCAGTATACTAATTACTTGCTAAATATGTGCAATGCGGATTTTTAAAACACCCCAGATGATCTAAACCAGAGCGTTTAGCTATTAATAGAATTTCTCGCTAAGCGGTTTTTCAGGGAACACTCAAAATTTATTTTATAAAATTCAAAGGATAAATAAGTCCGGAATATTCAACTAAATCTGTTTTAAATGAACCTACAAAAAACTTCATTTTTACCCGTATTGGAACCCTGTTTTTATCATTAGATATCCAAATATCAAGTGCTTCTTCATCTTTGAATGTGCCCTTTTCAACAATCGGTTTGAATTTCATGCAATCTATTTTCCCAAAATCAGTTTTTATAATTTGGTTTCCCTTATAACGGACAATTAAATCCCATGGCTCATCATGAAAGTAGGTGTGTATGGTTACTATTTGCCCAACCTCCAAGTTTTTAAGCTTCTTTCTCAAGTGGTAAAAAGCAGAAACAATATCAAAGACTTGATTATTGAGGCTCTTTTTACCACTTTTTTTACTATTAACTGTTTTTTCATCTTGATTGTAATAAACCACATTGTAGTTTTTATATTTATTTTCAGTTAAATCCATTAATGATTTATAAGGCAGGCCACTATTGATATCAAACCATGATTCATAAATATCGCTTACATGATATATGGAATGGGTAATACCAATCGTTTTTCCAACTGCTTTTACATGATATACTTTTTTGTCACCAAAATGGGTTTTTTCAAGTTTTAAACTAGCTTCCCCTCCATTAATCCAACCATAAGACATAATATACTTTAAGCTCTCACCTTCTTTAAAAGGTGTGTTTTTGACCATATGCTGAGCTGATAATTTGGAATTAAGCCCTGGGAATAATCCAAAGAAAAGAATGACTAAAAGAAAAACATGTTTCATTTTTATTTTTTCTGCTTATTTTAATTTATTGTTAAAGTGTCTAATTATTAACTTGAAATTGTTTAAATAATTATAAAATTAATCAAAATCGGCTATTTTTTATTGTATTTTGCCTTATTTTAATAAAAAATCATACTTAATGGCAAGCTCCTTAAATATTTTATTGTTTTTTTCGTATTTTGCCCAACAAATTAATTTAATATAATATGTTAAATATTGCATTGTTTGGCCCCCCAGGTGCAGGTAAAGGAACTCAGTCTGCATTTTTAATTGAAAAATATAAACTTTTTTATATTTCTACAGGTGACTTGCTTAGAAAAGAACTGAAAGAAGAAACTGAACTTGGTCTTGAGGCTAAGGGCATTATTGAACAGGGTGGTCTTGTTTCCGATGAGATTATTGTACAGATTATTGAAAAAACAATTAAAAATAACCCAGAAGCGAACGGATTTTTATTTGATGGCTTCCCAAGAACATATGTACAGGCATATATATTGGAAGGATTGATGATCAAATTGGATACCTCCCTAAACTGCCTGATTAGTATTGAAGTGCCCGAAGAAGAATCTGTTAAAAGATTGTGTGAGAGGGGAAAGATTTCAAATAGAAGTGATGATAATGAGGATGTTATAAGGACCCGTTTAAGAGAATATACAAACAAAACTTTACCGGTACTAAACTACTATAAAGATAAAGGAATTTACACAAAAGTTGATGGGACAAAAAGCATAGAAGAAGTTACTATTGATATTCAACATATTATTGAAGAAGAACTGAGCAAAAGCCTTCTTAATATTGTAATGTTCGGTTATCCGGGTTCCGGGAGGAGTTCGCAAGCAATGAAACTGGCTAAAAAATATGATCTTGAATATGTTTCTACCGGTAGGATGCTTGAAGAAGAAATTAAAAAAGGAACAAAAATAGGAGAAAAAGTACAAACCTTATATGAAAATGGGAAATTAGTGCCAGATGATATTGTTGTTGAGCTTATTGAAAAGAAAATTGCCCATACTGATCATTCAAACGGGTTTGTTTTTAAAGGTTTTCCAAGAACCCTGGTACAGTCCTATATTTTTGATGGGATTATGAAAAAGCATGGCCTTGCTATCACTAAAATTTTTGAATTAAAGGTGCCCACGCTAGAATTGTTAAAAAGGCTTGATCATAGGCGGGTTACTGATGGGACTAAGCCGTATGATTCCACTACAGAAAAAATAATCGATCGTTTACAAATGCATGAAAAAAGGGCAATACCTGTCATAAAAAGATATAAGCAAGGCCATAGCGTAACTAAAATTGATGGTACTGATACGTTTGATAAGGTTTTTGAGAATTTATGCATTGATATTGAAACTGGTTCTAAGAATTTAAGATGGTAACTTTGCAGTATTATGGAAAAGACTGGAACAGTTATTAAATCGACAGGAAGCTGGTATACGGTAAAAGAAAACGACCGGATTTATAACTGTAAAATAAAAGGTAAGTTTAGAACGAAAGGTTTTGTAGCTACCAACCCTTTAACCGTTGGAGATCATGTTGATTTTTTGGTAAAAAAGGAAGAAGACACCGGCTTAATAACAAAACTGCATGACCGGAAAAATTATATCATTCGAAAATCCATTAATCTTTCTCATAAAGCACACATTATTGCAGCCAATGTTGATCATGCCTTTATAGTGATCACGGTAAAAATGCCTGAAACACATCCCATATTTATTGACCGTTTTCTTGTGTCGGCCGAAGCATATAATATTCCTACAACCCTCGTTTTTAATAAAATAGATATCTACGATGAAACAGACAGAAAAAAAATGCAGGAACTTATAGATATGTATGACTCAGTGGGTTATAATAGTATCAAAGTGTCTGCAATTACTAGGGAAGGCATTGATGAATTAAAAGAATTTTTAAAAAATAAGTATAGTGTTTTTGCAGGTAACTCAGGTGTGGGTAAATCTACTTTGGTTAATGCAATTGACCCTGCTTTAAATTTGAAAACTGCAGAAATATCTGAATATCATAAAAAAGGGAAGCACACGACTACTTTTTCTGAAATGTTTGAATTTTATTTTGGTGGGTATATAATTGATACCCCTGGAATTAAAGGCTTTGGTCTAGTAGATCTTGAAGATGAAAACTTAGCAACTTATTTCCCTGAAATGCTTAATTTACAAGGTGAATGTCGTTTCTATAATTGCACCCACACACATGAACCTGCCTGTGCTGTTATTGAGGCGGTAAAAGAAAACAAAATTAGCTTTTCTCGTTATAAAAGTTATTTAAGTATGCTCGAAGGGAATGAGGGAAAGTATAGAGAAGATATTTATAAGTAGGTGCCATATACTACTATGTTGTGAATCTTTGTTTTTTCTGTTTAATGAAGAAACAACAGCCTTCAGTAGGCAGTCATTGAATTACAGAGAACTGTGTACTGAATACTGCCAACTTCTACTTCCTTTAATCAGAGCTCTATATATTAGAAATATACAAATTGAAACTTTATGGGCAAACTATTTATATAAACACTTATATGCTGTATCTTGTGTTGTTTTAGCACCAAATTTTTTATTTTTATCAACCATAAAAGTTTCAGAGGCTTTAAAAGTTTTCCATTCTTTATCACCTGGCAACAAAACAGTCATTTCACCTGAAATAACGGTCATGTATTCAATAGTAGTAGTTCCAAAAGCATATTCACCGGGTGCCATAACACCAATAGTTGCGCGCCCTTCTTCTGTTTCAAATGCGATAGATTTTACTTTACCGTCAAAATATTCATTCGTTTCAAACATTGTTATTAATTTGAGTTTTATGCAAAATGCTGGCTAACAGACCAATATTCCGCCTAAATTAAACTTTTAATATTAAATATGAGGAAGCAAAAATAGATATTCTGGTAAATAGTTTACAATTTTGTTGAATGTTGCGCAACAAATTTTTAGATGCTTTATATCATTAAACTATCAAGAGCGGTTAGTTTGAAATGTTTAGAAGCATATGTTCTTTAAGAATTACTTTTTTGTTTTAATAGTTTTACTACAAGATGAAAATAGTAAAATAGAAATCGTAATTAGAAATACATTTGCAATTTTTAGGAATACAATTTGGGAAATTCTCATAATGAAGGAGTTTTTTTGAAACAAAGTTTAAAATTATAAAAAATAAAGTTGTTTCTATCAGCTTTTAATTACCTTGGCCGCTTAAAATTTTAAATATGGCAAAGAAGCAAAGAAAACCTTCATTATTAGAGTCAATTATACCCATAATTTTTCTTATTGTTTTGTTGGCAAACAATGTTTACCTGTGGGGTGACAGCACTTTAGATGGTTCAAATCAGATAGCCCTGTTAGCTGCAGGTGCATTGGCTGCTGCTATAGGTACAAGATTAGGCTTTAGCTGGGTAGAAATGCGTGAGCAGATTGTAAAAACAATTGATTCTGCTATGCCGGCAATCATTATTTTATTATTGATAGGTGCTCTTTCGGGAACCTGGCTAATTAGTGGAGTTGTTCCTGCTTTAATTTATTACGGCTTAGATATTTTACACCCTAATATTTTTTTATTCGCGGCTGTAATAATTAGTATGGTTGTGTCTTTGGCAACGGGTAGTTCGTGGTCAACTATAGCTACAATTGGCGTAGCATTACTGGGTATTGGTGATGCAATGGGTATTGACAAACCTATTGTTGCAGGAGCTATTATTTCCGGTGCTTACTTTGGTGATAAAATGTCCCCATTATCTGATACTACCAACCTGGCTCCGGCCATGGCTGGTACCGATTTATTTACACATATCCGCTATATGATGTTTACCACAGTGCCATCAATGTCCATAGCCTTAATAATTTTTCTGCTTATTGGCTTTAACTATGATTTTGGAACAAATGGAAAAGATGTTGAATCAGTTCAAAATG
>JBDLJL010000133.1:0-14362 GCA_039714415.1 Bacteroidota bacterium | reverse complement strand
AAGGTGCTGTTTGTTCAAATTGGCCTTCATATTTTGAATCTTCAAGCAATAAATAATGTGGACAAGTTTCAGCATATACTTTTTGTCCTTTTTTTTGTGCATCTTTTATGTATCCGAGAGATTTTTTTGCCGAAACATGTACAATATATAACGGACAATTTGCTTTGTTCGCCAATTCGATTACCGTTTTAACAGCTTCTGCTTCCATTTCTGCAGGGCGGGAGAGGGGATGATATTTGGGCTCAGTTTTACCTTCTTTAATAAATGAACTTCTTAATTCTTCAATATTGTCACCCAGTTCAGCATGCACTGTTACCAACCCGCCGGCTTTTCTCACAGCTTTCAAAACCTTAAACAAATCTTTATCGTTTAAGCCAATACTATCTTTATAGGCCATATATACTTTAAAAGAATTTATTCCTTCTTTTGTTATATCACTAATCTCTTGTTCAGTAGTTTTTGTCCATTCTATCGGGCTAACATGAAAACTATAATCAATGATTGAAGATTCGGCTTCCTTCTTTCTTTGCATTAATGCATCCGGTAAAGATTGGCCTTTTTTTGGCGTAACAAAATCAATGAGTGTAGTTGTGCCACCCAAAAGTGCGGCTTTGCTGCCCGAATAAAAATCATCAGCTGAATATCCTGCTGCTGTCGGCAAGTGCATATGTACATGTGGGTCAATTCCTCCGGGAAAAATATAAAGCCCTTTTGCATTTATTTCCTGTTCAAATGAAACTGATGATTGAATTTCTCCAATTTGACTAATTTTACCATTTTCAATTAATATATCAGCTTTGAAACTTTTTTTAGAAGTTACAATTGTTCCATTTCTGATTAGAGTCGTCATTTTTGCAAAAATTAAATATGTGTTTTGTACTGTATAGTTACTTGTAACAAATCTAAAATTTAATTGCCTTTGCGTCCTTGTGCCTTTGCAGTAAAATTATTCATTAATTGTTAGAACCTTCTCAAAAGTACCTGCACTATTTTCATTAAAGCCTATTTTTTTCAAATATTTTATATGTTTAGTACTGTTCGCTTTGGCCAGGACTTTTTTAAAACCTTTATCTAAAAACCTTTGACGTAAGCTGTGATAAATAAATTTACCGTTTTTATGGTCACGATATTCAGGAACTACATAGTCAAGCCCAACTTTTAAAATGTCATCACCCTCTCTATGTGCAAGAAAAATTCCAGCAACGGCCATATTCCTCAATACAAAAAAACTAATAGTGTTCATTTCTGCTTTGTAACTAAATTCTGGAAAATATTTTTGGATTTCTTTATCATGAAATTTGAGAAATTTAAGTAGGTATTTGTTATCACCTCTTATTTCCAGGGTGTCAAAAAGCTCTTTTTTTGAGTATATCCTATAGAGATAAAACAGGTCAACCGAAACGATAAATCCATTTAAAACACCAACAGGTAGAGCACCAATTAAAAATCCATAAATTGAAAAAGTTAACGCCCCAACCAAATTTACCCAACGAAATTTTACAATTGAGTTGATAGTCATTGAAAGGGCAATAATTATTGAGGCAATGTAGCCGATGATTTGTAATAAGTCTAATTCCATAATTTAAATTGAATATTGATTTTTTTGATATACATAAATATGGTTTATTTGCAAATTTCTTGCAAAGCCGCTAAGTCGCAAAGAATTAAAATGAGAATGAAAAGTGTTATAACTCATTATGTGAAAAATATTGCTTTAAGTTTCCTCATTTCCTAATCTTCACATCTTCAAATTTCCTAATCTTCACATTTCCTAATCTTCACATTTTCAGATCTCCAAATTTCCACATCCTCACATCTCCAGATTCTCACATCTTTTTCCAAAGTCGTAAAGCCTGTTCTTTAGAAAACTGCAACACTTCTTGCTCATTTACGGTTTGCATTTTTCTGTTCTTCACAATTAATTTGCCATTAGATATTACATGTTGAACATGGTTTGAGTTTAATCCATAAATAAAATGTCCCAGAAAGTTATCCTGATTTATGGGCGTGGGTGTTGGGTAATCCAAAACAACCAGGTTGTTTTCGCCATCACCTTCAAACTTGTTAATTGCCAGATATTGGTGCGCTTTTCTAAATCGTTCATAAGTAGATTGAAAATTAATATTGTCAAATCCCTGTCCTACAAAAAAAGCAGCCTGAGCACTTCGAATCATATCGCTGTGCATTCCATCGGTGCCAAGCATAATGTTTTCACCAAGCTCTTCGGAGTCGAAATGCCCCACTTTATTATTTAGGTTGCTTTCTGTGTTTTGAACTACAAACGCTTTGCTGTTTCTAATGATATCCCGTTCATTATCATCAATATGCAGGCAGTGTCCAAGGATTGTTTTGGATGCATCTAATATCCCAAAATTATTTAATCGTTCAACAACCCTTTTACCATAGGTTTCAACTGAATGTTTTTGGTCAAATCTGTCCTCAGCTACATGAATATGGATTCCGGAATTGAATTTATGCATCAAAGCAGCCGCTTTTTTCATCGTTTCATCACCAACCGTGAAAGAAGCGTGCAACCCAACCAATCCATGATTGTTTTTTAGGTAATTTTCCGTTTCATTTAGACCTTTTTCTGCCTTTTCTTGTCCATCCCTGTCCGTAATTTCATAGCAAAGTAAATGGCTTATACCTACTTTGTCAAAAGCTTCGGCAATAATATTAAGTGAACCTTCAATAGCGTTTGGTGAAGCATGATGATCGATTACAAAAGTAGATCCTGATTTAGCACAGGCAATTGCTGTTGATAAGGCACTTGCTTCAATCATTTCTTTGTCAAGTGCTTTATCCAGCTTCCACCAAATGTATTGTAAGATTTCCTTAAAATTTGTCGGGTTCTTCTTTGGTGCTGTCATTCCACGTGCCAGGGCTGAATATACGTGGTGGTGCCCTATGGCAAATGATTTTGTTACTAGTTTGCCTGTGCAGTCAATTATCTCAACATTTTTTAAATCAGAATTTTTAATAAATGTAATTTTTCCTAGTGTCCCTTCGTTTACAATTATGTCCGTAGTTTTAAATTCAGAGGTTTTCCAGTCAATATATGTTGCGTTTTTTAAAAGTAGTGTCATAGTATATAATTTAAAAAGCCACGGCCTGTTCCGGTACCCCGGAAAATTTACGAATAGTTAAAAAAAGTTTCACGCAAAGCCGCAAAGATTTATAATACGATCATTCCTTTTTTCTTCTAATCTGTGAATCTGTTGACAAAAGTGGTAGTTTATATCTTTTTATACCATCAAACTGATAAAAAGCATTAGCCACCGCTGCTGCTGTAGGTACCAATCCAATTTCACCAATTCCTTTTGCGCCGTATGGACCAACCGGATCTTTAACTTCCACACCTTTGACAATAATTTCCGGTGTTTCATGTGCACGTAGTACACCTAACTTACGCATTTTGTCATGAAGCAGGTAACCATCTTCCATCGGTAATTCTTCAGTTAATGCATAGCCTAGTCCCATGTGTACACCACCCTCAATTTGTCCCTCAAAAAGCATAGGGTTCATAATTTTCCCTGCATCATGAGCTGCAACCATTTTTTTGATATTGCCATCATTGTCTAAGATGCATACTTGTGCAGCGTATCCATAAGAATAATGTGTGATTTGTTCTTCTGCATCAGTTCCCGGTTTGGTTGTCCAGTCGCAAGTATACGAGCCTTTGTAGGTTTTACCTGAAAGTTCGGTCAAAGGTTTTGATTTTAAATCTTCTTTTAATGGTTTTGCTGTATTAATCACTGCCAAACCAACCAATGCCGTTGCCCTTGATGAGGTTGTCATGCCGGTTTTTATTTGTGCTTCTGTATCTACCAATACTTCAATAATTTCAGGTTTTAAACCGGTTTCTTCACAAAGGGTTTGCAAAGCCATATTATGAACGCCTTGTCCCATTTCTGTCCAACCATGATGTAGGCGAATATGATTTTCAGAGACTATTTCAATCTTCACTTTCGATTCGTCAATCATTCCGTTTCCAACACCGGAATTCTTTATTGCACAAGCCAAACCTGCATATTTTGCATTGTGAAAGTTTTCTTTTACCGCTTCAAGGCAAGCACGGATACCCACCCCTTGTAATTTTTGTCCTGTTGATGTGGAAAGTCCATCAACAAGTGCATTGTCGTAACGAAATTGCCAGCGATCAAAATCAGCTTGTTTGCAAATATCATCAATGCAGCTTTCCAGGGCAAAAGCTACTTGGTTGGCACCAAAACCACGCATGGCACCACTTGGTATGTTGTTGGTATAAACCGTTTTGGCCTCAATATCAATAACTGGAATAAAATAACCACCCGAAGCATGACCAGCCACTCGTTCCAACACTTTCATTCCAACAGAAGCATAAGCTCCTGTATCGCCAACTGCACGAAGTTTTAATGCGGTTAATTTGCCTTTTTCATCTGCCCCAATTTCAATAGCCATAAAAACAGGATGCCTTTTTGGATGTAACCGGATTGATTCCTCTCTTGTTAATGTTAGTTTTACAGGTTTTTGTAAAAGGTATGCAAATAAAGCGGTCTGTCCCTGAACACTCAAGTCTTCCTTACCACCAAAACCACCTCCATTGGGCACCAAAGTTACCCTAACTTTTTCTTCTGCGATCCCCAAAATCATAGCCACTTGCCTGCGGTCTTCATAAACCCCTTGGCTTTGGCTGAAAAGCTCAATGCCGCCTTTCTTGTCAGGTCGGGCAATAGCTGCTTCTTTTTCAAGGAAAGCATGTTCAACCCTTTGGGTCTGGTAGCTTCCTTTTGAGCTGTATTTAGAATTTTTTATTGCTTTTTCGGCATCCCCAATAGTAAATTGGGTAGTATCAAAATTATTTGGCCTTTCTGGGTGAACACGTTCACCATTAATAGCTTTAAAAACATCAGTTGCAGGTTCATATACTTCGTATTCAACTTTTATTAAAGCTTCAGCTTCACGTGCAATTTTATCAGAATCAGCAACTACACCGGCTAGTATATCGCCAATAAAATGAGTAGTTTCACTTTCTGCTATCATAACTGACCAGTCTTGTAGAATCAGACCGACCTTTTTCTCTCCGGGAATATCTTTGGCTGTAAAAACCCGATGTACTCCCTTTAATTTTTTTGCTTCTTCTGTGTCAATGCTGAGCACTTTTGCTTTCGGGTGGTCACTGAATTTTAGCACTGCATAAAGCATCCCATCAAAATGCATGTCGTCAACGAAATTGCGTTTGCCAATAGCAGTTTCATAAGCCTGGTATTTTGGATGAGGTACACCTACTTTGCCTGATGTTTTTGTAATTTCAAGTGTTTTGTTCTCATTAAGGGCTTCAGCTGCTTCCTGAATTCCGGCTTCAATTTTTTTGTATCCTGTACAACGGCAGAGATGTGGTTTTATAGCTTTTTGAATTTCTTCAATTGTGGGATTTGGATTATCCTGTAAAAGCACTTTCGTCCGGGCAATAAAACCCGGTGTGCAAAAACCACACTGGACAGCGCCTTTATTAACAAAGGCTTTGGCAATAGTGTCTTTAACATATTCAGGGAAACCTTCTAATGTAAAAATTTCAGCATCCTGCAATTTGCTCATTTTGGTAACGCAAGCCAGTTTTGCCTGTCCGTTTATTTCAACCGTACATGCACCGCAAGCTGCCTGGGCAGAACAACCATCTTTAGCAGATGTAATTTTATGGTCGAGACGCAGGTGTTTTAACAGGCTTTGATGAGGGTCACCTGTATAGTTTGTTTTTTGCCCGTTTAGATTGAACGAAATCATTATGCTTGCTATAATTTTTTTATTACATTTTCTCAAATATATAAAAATGACAGAATAAATTTTAAAAATAAAGAATAAAAAAATCATTTAATAAATATTATTTTTTGATAATTATTTTAATTTAGTTGCGTCATTTTATTGAAAATGGGAAAAAATAACAATAAAACAATATGGAGTACGGAATCATAGAAGTGTTGACCCTTCTGGGTTCGCTGGGGGTTTTCCTTTTTGGTATGAAGCTTATGAGCGAATCATTGCAGAAAGTTGCCGGCGAAAAAATGAGAAGCATTTTAGCCGCAATGACATCAAACCGGGTGAAAGGAATCTTTACCGGAATGTTAATAACTGCTGTTATTCAATCTTCATCTGCTACAACAGTAATGGTTGTGAGTTTTGTAAATGCAGGACTGTTGTCGCTTATTGAATCTGTAGGGGTAATAATGGGAGCAAATATTGGTACTACAGTTACTGCATGGTTGATTTCTATACTCGGGTTTAAGGTAAAAATGAGTGCAATAGCAATTCCGTTAATCGGTTTAGGTTTTCCTTTGTTGTTTTCAAAAAATACGAAAAGAAAATCCTGGGGTGAGTTAGTAATTGGGTTTTCACTACTTTTCATAGGCTTGCAATATTTAAAAGAAGCAGTTCCTGATATAAAAAATAATCCTGAAGTTTTAAATTTTCTCGGAGATTACATAAATATGGGGTATTTATCTTTATTAATATTTTTACTAATTGGCTCTGTTCTAACTGTTGTAATACAATCTTCTAGCGCTACCATGGCGCTAACATTAGTATTATGTTTTAATGGATTAATACCTTTTGAGATGGCAGCCGCTATGGTCCTTGGTGAAAATGTCGGAACTACTATTACTGCTAATTTAGCGGCAATGGTGGCAAATGTTTCGGCAAGACGTGCTGCAAGGGCTCATTTTATTTTTAACACTTTCGGGGTAATCTGGATAATGATTTTATTCTATCCATATATTGAATTGATTAACTGGTTTGTAATTTCCACAGGCGCAAATTCCCCGTTTAAAAACCCTGCTTCTATTCCAATTGCTTTATCAATTTTTCACACAGGATTTAATATTACTAATGTTGTTGTATTAGCTTGGTTTGCCCCATTTATTGTAAGAATTGTTGAAAAAATTGTTCCTGATAAAGATACCGATGAAGAGTTCAGGTTAAAGTATATAAATATAGGGACTGTTTCTACTTCTGAATTATCTATTTTACAAGCCCGAAAAGAAATTGGCGTATATGGTGAACGAATAATAAATATGTTTGGTTATATAAAAGATTTATTCATAACCGAAAAAGAGAAGAATTTTGAAAAATTGTACAAAAAAATTGAAAAATACGAAGAGATAAGCGACCGGATGGAAGTTGAAATTGCAAATTATCTTACCAAAGTTTCTGAATCTGAATTGAGCGGTATAGGTTCAAGGCGCATAAGAGCTATGTTTGAATTGATTGACGATATTGAAAGTATAGCAGATTCATGTTATAATTTAGCAAAAGCGATTCATAGAAAAAAAGAAGGAAAGATTGAATTCTCAGAAGAAATAACTCAGAACATACAGAATATGTTTGACCTTGTTGATGAAGCCTTAACTGAAATGCAAAGTAACTTATCGGATGAATACAGTGATATTGACTCCTCGAGAGCCCTTACAATAGAAGAGAAAATCAATAATTATCGGAACCAATTACGTGAAGAGCATTTGCTTAATGTAAAAGCGGGTAAATACAAATATAAAACAGGTGTTATCTACAACGAACTATTCTCAACAGCCGAAAAATTAGCGGATTATATAATTAATGTAACGGAGGCCATTCAGGAAGCAAAAAAATAACTGTATTTAGTTTACAATCTTTATTTGTTGTTGGCTGCCAACTTTTTTATAATTTCAATTTATTTTTCTGAATTATAGAGGAATTTATATTTAGCTTTTCGTTCATTCCATCTTTCCCGGGCATACTGTTGCATATCTATTACCTGATCTCTCTCATCCATAATTTCTATCCCTAATAAGGTTTCAATGATGTCTTCCATGGTTACAATTCCATCCATCCCACCATACTCGTCAACAATAAGTGCGATATGTTCTTTTTTCTCCAACAGAACCTCCCAAAGGCTCAGTAGTGTTTGAAATTCATGGGCAATTACAATTTCCCTGGAGATATCGCAGAGTTTTAAATTCGTTTCTTCTTCAGCGAGCTTTTCAAAAACAGTTTGACGAAAAACATAACCCGTTATATTTTCATTGTTTTTTGAATAAACAGGGATACGTGAGAAATGAAGAAACTCCTTTTTTAATAGAAATTCTTCTAATGGCATGTTTGCATCTGCCACCGTAACAACAACCCTGGGGGTCATAATTTCAGTAACCTTAACCTTTCCAAGTCGAACTAAATTTTGAATAATTTTACTTTCTTTTTCTTCAAGGATTCCTTCTTCTGTTCCAATTTTTGCCATTGCCGATATTTCTTCCCTGCTAACAGACAGTTCATTTTTATCCTTGGAGAATAGCTTTGTTATATAACCGGTCATTATCACTAAAGGAAAGGTAATAATTATCATTGAATTAATAATTATTCCGGAGACCAGTGCCAATTTTCTCCAATACCTTGCACCAATCGTTTTAGGAATTATTTCTGAAAAAACTAATATCAAAAGAGTTAGGATGGCGGAAACAATGCCAAAATAGAACTCTCCAAACATTTTTGTTGCTTGAGCCCCAACGCCTGCTGCCCCAATAGTATGAGCAACGGTATTCAAAGAAAGTATTGCTGATAATGGTTTTTCAATATTATTTTTTAATTTAATAAAGGTTGTTGCTGATTTATTACCATTTTCTTCTTTTACATTCAGGAAAGATACAGGAGTTGAAAGTAAAACTGATTCCATTATGGAACATAAGAATGAAACAAATAAGGCAAGGAATAAATAAAATAACAGAAGTATCATAGTTGTTTTTTAGTTTAAAATTCTTCCACGGAAGGGCGCTCTTGATTACTTAAATAGTACGTACTCTAATTTTCATATAAAGATAGAAAAATTAGCCAAAAGGTGGCCAATATACTAAATGAAATTTCAGAGATCCTGACTTATCGTAGTCTGCAATGTGGCAATTTTACTTTTATGGATAGAGTTGCTTTCTATGTTGTGTGTTACAAGTTACAGGTCGGCTCATTAAATTTGCAACTCAAAACCTGCAACGGTTTGTAATAAATCCACTTTACGAATAAATCATATAACAAGCTAACTGCCGGCTATTGAGGTTGGAGTCCTGAATTTAATAATAAACAGATACCAAATTGTTCGGTTGGTATGATAATTAAACGGAAAATTAACCCTGAGAAATAAAAATATGTCACAATTTCCAAAGAGATGTTAAGTGTAATTTTATGATGGTTCAATTGGTACTTTATTGATGGTACAATGGTATTTGTAATAAGGTAAATCTATTGCTTCAACCTAAATCCTAAATATTCCTCTTCATAAGCAATACTTAATTTTTTTGTTGTTTGAATCTCAATACCTAACCACTCTTCAAGTGCGTTGTAAACCAGGTCAGGATTGTCCAAATCAGCAATTTTTATCCTGTGGTTTTCTCCTGACTGAAGGATTTTAATTGCATTTGTAGCACCTGTTAACTCTATTGCACCGGCGGTCCAGGGATCATCAGTCCCATAAATATAAATAATATTATTCCCTTGTGTTTGAAGCCAGCTATAAATATCATTCAAGGTGCTCTGATTAAACGTATAGCTAACACCCTGGGGTCCTAATAATTCAAAATTTGGATTTCCAGGGTCATTTGGATCAACTTTTTGCAGCAGGTCGCTTAAATAATCTGTTTTGTAACCGGGCGCCCCTGTTTCAGTAAGTGTTTGATAAACATAAGGCTCATAATGAGAAATTGAGCCATTTGAGAATCCATATAGTGGCACAACTGATGTAAGATGGTTAAACATTTCTTCAAGGGTGTTCCCTGCATCGGGAATATCAGTACAGTTATAATCATAATATTGCCAAAAAGTAAAAGGATAATCCATAACCGCCAATTCCAGAATTAATCCATGATCTAATGAGTAGGATTGATTATCAGCCAAAATGTATTGGTCTACTAACTGTATTGCTTCTGTTCTATTCTGTAATATGTTTCGTTGTAATTCTGTAAGCCTGGTATAACAACCACTTTCACCAATAGCCTCAATATAGTTGGCAAAAGCCATATCTTTGGGGCCAAATACAAAGGGTGCTACATATGCAATTGTTGCATCTACGTCATCGGGGTAATATTTGCGATGAAATAATACAGCTTGCCCACTTTTGCTTACACCACTACTAATCCATTTATCCGTATAAATCTTTTTGAATAACTCCACGATCCTGTGATGATCTGCTGCTGCTTGTTCAATGGTAAGGTATTGCCAATCAAGTGGTGATGGTTTAGCATCTGTAAAATATCTGTGTGTAACATTTAGGCAGTTTGTACTCAAGATTCCTGCAATTTCCTGTCCTGATTTTGTTGATGTAGTATATCCTGAAGGAGCGAAAACCATAGGCATTGATTCATCAACATGTGAAAGGTAAATCCTTTGAGTGAATTTAGCACCTTCCGGGTTGTTATGATCTACAGGCTGGGTAATATCTATTTGAAATGCCCTGGGATAATCATATTCAGGAGTGATTTCAATAGCCTCAACTCCTTCAAGCGACTGAATTTTTGCTAATAAATCAAGATTTTCAAAGGGAGTACTTTCATCTTTTTTACAGCCTAAAAACGATGAAATAAAAATGAGGAGGAGTAAAATGTATGTCTTTTTCATTTTCAGGGGGCTTGGTTTATTATTATATGATCTCTTAAATGGTTTTTACCCTACTTAAATTTCTAATATCTGGTTCAATAGCTTCAGGTATTTTTAGCATCTTACTCACAGCTTGTAAATCTTTTAAACCGCTACCCGTTAGTAATACAACATTATCTGAGTGATCAGGTATTTTATTGTTTTTCTTATAACTTAACAATCCTGCAAAAGCCGTAGCCGCTGCCGGTTCGGCAAATAAACCGGTGCTTTTTGATAAATAAGACGAAGCTTCCAGGATTTCTTTATCTGAAACAGTCAGATATTCACCATTATAAGTTTGAATAAACTGTTGTGCCATGTAAAAGTTGCGGGGAATATCAACGGATATTGAATCGGCAATTGTGTTGCTTGTTTTTATTTGAAAATCATTATTATTTAAGTTTCTTATCAAATTATCACTACCTTTTGACTGTACTGCAACAATTATTGGCATTTTTTTAATGATATTTAATTTCAATAAATCTTCAAAACCTTTATAAACACCTGAAATAATTACACCATCGCCTACTGGTACAAAGATCCGATCCGGGGTTTTGAAATTTAATTGTTCAAAGAGCTCAAATGAAACTGTTTTTTTTCCTTCGATGGTTAAGGGGTTGTAGGCCGTATTTCGATTGTACCATCCAAATTCTTCTGTGGCTTTAATGCTTAAATCAAAGGCATCATCATAAGTGCCTTTTACAGGAACTAATGTTGCACCATACATCAATATTTGGGTTAGTTTAGCCAGCGGGGCACTTTCTGGTACTAAAATAATGGCTTTTTGTCCTTGTGCGGCACAAATTCCTGCTAATGACGATCCTGCATTACCAGTGGATGCAGCAACAATTTTGTCAATGCCATTTTCTTTTGCGTAAGCGGATACTATGGAAGAGGCCCTGTCCTTAAATGAGTATGTCGGGTTCTGGGAATCATCTTTAAGGAAAAGATTAAAGGGTATAGCTGAATTATTTAGTTTGTCAATTTTGTACAAAGGTGTATTTCCAATTCGTAAATTCGGCAAACTTTTGATGCTGTTTATGGGTGAAAGATCAATAAATCCATTATTTTTCAAATATTCCCATGGATTCTTTTTTTTTGAAATATCCTCTCTTATCTGATCATGATTATATAATATTTTAAGGACACCTTTTGGCAGCTCATTTGCCATATTTTTTTTACTGCAAGCCGGGCAAAGGTACATAGTTCCTATTCCGGAGTATTGTTTGTTACAGTTTATGCATTGAAGCTTAAAATTGTTTTTGTTCTGTTTCATTTAATATCTGGTAAAAAGTTTATTAGGCAAACTCTTTGTAGAAAGAAATACGTTTAGCCCGAATAATTCCTAAATTTAATGAATTATTCGAGTTAGAACTTATCTTTTTCTAAAAATTGAAATAAACAGCAAAATAATTACCAGTAAAATAAAAACCCCGCTCACAACATAAGCCCAGGTATTTATCATCCTTGCTTCTGCAAAATGGCTTGTATCATTAAAATATATCTCGATAGGCTCAACCTGCCAGCTTAGTTCTTCGGCTTTAATTGTAGAAGCATTTGTTTCAATTAGCAGACCCGGCATTATAAGCTTGTATTTAAATTCTTTTTGTTCAAGTATATAGTTTATATCTTCTTCAAATTGGTTTACATAGCTTTTTTCAGCATTTGCAATTTGACTAAGTTCATTGGTATTAAATAATTCATCTAAAAAAGGATAAAGCTTTTTCTGTATATTTTCACCAATAGAATCGGTAAACCATTTAATGGTGTCTATTTGATTTTCAATATCTTTTTTACTGACACTTTTAATATCAAAGTCTTTGAAATCCAAATCGATGGCATGAATAAGTTCTGTGTAAATATTATCTTCAAACCATTTGTCAGATTTATCATGCACCGTCTTTTTAATAGATTTTAGTTCAGCGGAATCAATATCAAGAATCTGTTCAATAGAATCGTTGCCCTCATATTTTCTGATTTCTTTTTCCTGTTCAGTTAAATATTCGGTAAAAGGTTTATAATCAAGCTTCGCCATTTTTTTGTACTCTTCCTTGTAGGTAATGTATGTATAAAACCACCTGAACTTTTTTTCGACAATTACTTTTCGGTCAATCCTGCTCATACTATTTGGAACATTTTTATAATCCAGGTTTATTTGAGCGGCATTTTTATAAAATTTTTTAATCGTATATAAATATTCTTTTTTTTCTCCTGCTGTATCAACCTGCTCACTTATTTCCCAGGTAGAATCAACCGGGAACGGTAATTCATTAAACTCTTTTAATTTTTTATCTGATTTTATTTCCAGGATTCTTTCCATTGAACCATCAGGATTTAAAATAGTGGTGATTTCTATTTCAATGCATGCCGTAAAAAAAATACTGATTAATACTAAAAATAAGTATTTATAATGTGTCGTTTTCATAGCTTCTGTTTTTTTTGTGGATAATTTGATTGTTTAATAGAATTTCTAATTCGAGCGTTGTCATTCTGTGTTTGCTTAAAAATCTAAAAAGTCCCGTTTTCTGTATTAAGATTTTATTAATGTCGATTTTGTTTATATCGATTTTATATCTATCATGAAATTTTTCTAAATAGCTATTTACAATATTTTTATTCGAAAATTTAAGTATTAATCCGGCTTTTACTATTATAGGATTATAGTCTACTTCCATAGTAATCCTGTTTTGTGCTTCAAGCTGCTTAATTTTAACAATGTCGTTGCCTTGTTGTACCATAAAAAATACAATTAAACCGGCAGCCATTGATAGCATGGCTAACTTAAATTTTTGAGAAAATATGATGTTGGTTGTTTCGTTGTTAAAATTTTTCTTTTCAGGTAAATTTGAGAATATATTTTCAATAAGTTTTTCTTTACCGATAAATTCAGGCCTGTTATTTTGTAATAATTTACTTACTTTCTTCACTTGATTTATAGAATTATATTTTTCCATACAAGAACTACACTCAGAAATGTGTATCTCTAGGTCTTTTAGTTCTTTAAAACTTGCGTTCTCCTCCTGCCATTTGTCTAATATGGTTTTATAATTTTTACATTTCATATACAACCTGTTTTAATTTTTTCCTTATTTGTTGCCGGGCATAGTATAAATTACTTTTAATCTGTCCTTTGTTTAAACCTGTGATCTTTACAATTTCCTGTGGTTCAATTTGTTCAATATCATTTAAGACAAATACGACTTTTTGTTTGGGCGTTAAATTTTCAGCTAGTTTTTTTATAACTGCAGCAATTTGCTTATTATTTAGTTTTATTTCGATATCTGCATCAAGTAATGCCTGATTTGAGAACTCTAATTCATTATTAAATACAAGTGGTTTTCGTTTTTTCGTTTTAAGTTTATCAAAACACAAATTGACGGTAATTTTGTAAATCCATGTTGTAAACTTTATCTCTTTCCTGTATCGGTTTATATTTTGCCAAATTTTTATAAAGGATTCCTGTACAATATCTTTAGCATCTTCTTCATGATTTAAAATCCTAAAAGCCAAGGCAAAAACATAATCAGAGTAGTAAACCATCAAATCTCTGAAAGCGAGTTTATCGCCTTTAATACATTTTGAAATTATAATTTCCAGTTGTTCCTTATTCATCCACTATATTTTTATTGAATAAAGCTTGCTAAGTGCTCGTTAAGAAATAACCTTTACATTCAAACTTGTTCTTTTGTCCTTTTTCTGCTTAAAAAAACGCTTTAAATAGCTCGCTATTTGCAGTTTT
>JBDLJL010000132.1:0-14500 GCA_039714415.1 Bacteroidota bacterium | reverse complement strand
CTTAGGGAATTGGCCTCGCGAATTAAAAGCCATACTTTGTCCAAACTTGACGATTACCTTGTCCGGTTTGAAAAAAATGCATTAAAAAACGGTGTACACGTACATTGGGCAGCTAATGATAAAGAGCACAATCAAATTGTCTTGGAAATTTTAAAATCAGTAAATGCAAAAAAGTTAGTCAAAAGCAAATCAATGCTTACCGAAGAATGTGGTTTAAACCCGGTTCTTGAAAAACATAATTTTGAAGTAATTGATACCGATTTAGGCGAAAGGATTATCCAATTACGGCATGAACCACCAAGCCATATAGTTTTACCTGCAATCCACCTGAAAAAAGAAGAAATAGGTGAACTTTTTCATGAAAAGCTAAATACAGAAGAAGGCAACAGCGACCCAACCTACTTAACTGCCGAAGCCAGAAAACATTTACGCAAAAAATTCCTGGGTGCAGATGTTGCTTTAACAGGTGTTAATTTTGGTGTTGCTGAAACAGGCCAGGTAGTTGTTTGCACCAACGAAGGTAACGCAGACATGGGTGTAAACCTTGCCCCTGTACAAATCCATTCAATGGGAATTGAAAAGATTATCCCACAACAAGAACATCTTGGGATTTTTACACGCTTACTTGCCCGAAGCGCAACAGGTCAGGAAATTACAACTTACACCTCGCATTACAGTGCCCCACGTAAAGGTGGACAAATGCATATTATATTGGTAGATAATGGCAGGAGTGAGTTAATGAGTGGTCAATTTAACAATGCCTTAAAATGTATCAGGTGTGGTGCTTGTATGAACACCTGTCCTATTTACAGACGTAGCGGCGGGCATAGTTACGGTTCACTAATTCCGGGACCTATAGGCTCAGTGCTTGCCCCAATAAAAAATGAAAAACAACATGCTGATTTACCATTTGCATGTACTTTATGCGGTTCTTGTACAAATGTATGCCCTGTAAAAGTAGATTTAGATAAGAATTTATATAATTTCAGGCAGCAAATTACACAGGATGGCAATGCACCAAAATTTATGAATTTTTCCATGAAAGTAGCCGGGAAAGTTTTATCAAAGCCTTTTTTTTATGATGTTTCCGGAAAATTTGCACGGTTTGCGGTTAAATATTTCCCAAAGTTCATTTTGTATAATAAATTAAACATCTGGGCACGAAAAAGGGAACTGCCCGAAGTTCCTAAATACAGTTTTAAAGAATGGTACAAAAAAACTTATTGAGATGAGCAAAGCTGAAATATTAAAAAATATTAAAAAAAATAAGCCCCAATTAGTTGAGTTACCTGAAATTCCTGATTTCTCTACCGAAAAAGGTGATTACACAAAACTTTTTTCTGAAAGTTTAACAAAAGCAGGCGGTGAACTTATTAAGGCTGACGATATTGATTTACAAGAACTAATACAGGAAAAATATAGTGGAGCCCAAAATATTGTTTCTGTTTATAAGGGATATGATAGCTCGCAAAACATATCTGATTACTCTGATCCTCATCAGTTGCAAAATATTGATTTAGCTGTGATCAAAGGTGATTTTGGCGTAGCTGAAAACGGCGCAATCTGGGTTGAAGAAAATAGCCTGACACACCGCGTACTGCCTTTTATTACCGAAAACCTGATCATAATACTTGATAAAGATAAACTGGTTGAAAATATGCACCAGGCATATAAAAAAATCGAGGGTAACAAAACCGGCCTGGGAATATTTATTTCCGGTCCTTCAAAAACGGCAGATATTGAACAATCACTGGTTATTGGTGCACATGGGGCAAAAAGCCTGTATGTATTTATTAGGTAGGGAAACCTCTAAAAATCCATTCCTCTGCGTTACGCCAAAATTTTAAAACACTCCATTTACAAGAGTAAAATCTAGCTTTAAAATTTTGGCAAATCTTGATAATTGAATTTTTATAGACCACACAATAATAATTATGACTACTACCCATAATATTAATTGCCACAGATTCTTAAACAAGCTACGCTTGTTTTCTGTAAAAATATTTTTAATTATTACAATATTATTACTTACAGGTATCAAATTAAAAGCAAATGATGGTGCATATGACATTGGTCCACAAGGAGGGAGTGTTTATCCAATAAACAATGAAAACATACAAATGCTTGAAGAGTTAGTGGTTTATGATCAAGTAGAGGGAGCTTTTACAACAACATTTATTTTTACAAACACTTCTGATACAATTCAAAAAGTAATATTTGGATTTCCTGTATGGCCATCTTATAATAGTGAAGCTTATTATGATGAAGGACACGAAAAAAATAAGATAAACAAACAACAACAAATTGATGAAATAAAAAAAACACTTCAGTTTAGGACTTGGATAGATGGAAAGTTAATTTCAAGAAAATTGTGGGCGACAGATACAATTGATGATTATAAATTTGCTTTTGTTACAACTGTCATTTTTAAACCAAAAGAATCTAAAAAAGTTGTTAATAAATTTAAGCAAGGTTTTGGATATGGTGGTGATAATATGGGCCGCAGTTGGAGAAACATAAAATACATTCTAAAATCTGGTACTGGCTGGAAAGGAGTGATAAAAAAAGTTAAGATTGTTTTTAAAATGAATAAAGAAAAAAACATTGCTTTAACCTCTAGTTCTGGGATATCAAAAGAATTTCTGTTAGGGTTAGACAATTATTATGGTTATAGATTAATTCGTTCAAAAGACGGTTGGACATTTAGTCCGAAACCTACAAGTATTAGTTACGAAAAAAATATTGTTACTTGGGAATTTAAAAATTTAGAACCTAATTTTGATATCTCCTTAACAAATACAGAAAGAGATTTTGAAATACTGTGTCGATTTTCTTTTCTCGAATATCTTGATACTCTCTCTTCTTATATTATTTTAAATGATACTTTGGGTTTTTCTAAGTATTATAAAAAAATAAAACTTCAAAAAGATTTGTTCTCAGTAAAAAAAGATTATTGTAAAATATTCTATAACGAATACGGAAATATTTTTCTCAAAGAACATATATTTGATAACTACTCAAAATTTACACATCAAACTCGTCATATAATAAATGCTTATGCAGCTTTAAATGACTATAAATTTAAAAATGAAATGTGGTTAAAAATGTTCAAGCTTTTTGATTGGTATGAACCAACTATAAAAGTTCCAAAGTATAGCTTATACCAAGCCGAAATAATTGACAGCCTTTTACTTTTTGAAAAAGGGCAACTTATTATTCCTGTAACAGAGGGTGATTCTTTAGCTGATAATACTGCTTTAAATGTTTCTGAGAATAAAATAGTTAGTTTAAATATTAAAAAAAACAATCAAAGTTTTTCATACTTAATAATTGTTGTTTTAATTATACTGCCAGTCTTGTTACTAATTTTATATTTTAAAAACCGAAACAAACCCTACAAATAATAATACCTATTTTAAACTATCTAAATAATTTTTCACTTCTTTGGCTACAATATATTCCTCGTTTGTAGGTATAACAGCAACTTTTATTTTTGAACCATTGCTTGAAATTAAACCTTCTTTGGGGTTTGCATTATTTTTATCATCATCAAGGATAATTCCTATATTTTCCATATCAGATAATACGGCTTTTCTTAACCGGGCTCCTTTTTGTCCTGCACCGGCTGTAAAAACAATACAATCTGCACCGTTTAAAACGGCCAGGTATTCACCAATATATCTTTTAACATAATATGCAAAAGTATCAAAAGCAAGCTGTGAACGTTCATCCCCTTCTGCCATTTTTTCTTCAATATCGCGAAAATCACCGCTTTTAACACCTGAAATTCCATATAAACCACCTTCTGACATCAGGATATTTCCCATTTCTTCAGGTGAAAGTTTTTCTTTTTCCATTATATAAAGCAGAGCAAACGGATCAAGATCGCCTACACGTTTTGCGTTTAACAAACCGCTTTGCGGGCTCATTCCCATGGAAGTATCAATAGACCAACCATCTTTAATAGCACAAACAGAAGAACTTCCGCCAAGGTGGCAGGAAATAGTTTTGTCTGCTCCAAATAATTCCTTTGCCCTTTGCCCAATGTAACGGTGCGATGCCCCATGAAAGCCAAATTTCCGAATACCGTGCTTTTCATGAAGTTCATAAGGAATTCCATACATATATGCTTCTGGTGGAATATCCTTGTGAAAATGTGTTTCAAATAAACCAATCAGTGGTTTTGATGGCAATAATTTCTTAAAAACAGAAATTGCAGTAATATATACATCTGTGTGCACCGGTGCCAAAAACCGATACTCTTCCATCGCGTTTAGTACATTATCTTCTAATTCTACACAACCGGTGACACCTTTTGCATGCACTGTTTTAAAACCAACAGCTGAAAGTTCTTCAATAGAAAATTTTTCACCTAATGAATCTAATGTTAACCCTACTGCAAAAAAATAGTCAGGAATAGCCAACACATTCTTTGATTCTATTTTGGTATCAGAAAAATTATATGAATAAATACCATCCTCAGAACCAATCTTTTCAACTGTTGCTTCAAATAAAATTGTCATGTTTGAAGTATCGTATAATTTACATTTATACGATGTACTTCCGGGGTTTGCAATTAGAATCTTCATCCGTTTAAAATTTTCACGCAAAGTCGCAAAGACGCAAAGAACTATTTAATCATCCCTGTGTGTATCAATGACTTTACATTCCCTTGTTTCATTTTTTATTTAGTGATTAATTGTTTTTAAGTTTCCCCAACACTCTTTCAACTATTTCTTTAATAGCTTGTTCCGACACATTATTTGCATTTTCTAATAACGGGCCTGTTCCATCTCCTACCCCGTTTCCTAATCCGGCACCTGCACCGGTACCAACACCAGTACCTAAACCACTTCCTGATCCATATCCTGTACCTGCGCCTTGGAACTGATTTGTATTTATTGTTTGATCATTGTTATATAATGGTTTTGTGTCACAAGTAGCTACTTTCCCTGTCAGGTTATAACGCTCCCTTAAAGACAAAAGCCTGTCCCTTTCTTCTGTTGGCATAATATTAACATTTCCTAACTGGATTGATTTCCAAACAATATTAGCCGTATGTTCCAATGTTTCCATTTTATGATAGGCATTTAGCAAGTCGCTTCCCAGTGTTAACGCCCCATGGTTTTCCAGTAAAATTGCATCTGAATTCTTAATAAATGGCCTCATCCTGTCAGGAATTTCCATGGTTGATGGCAAGCCATAAGGCGCAATTGGTACTGAACCTATTACAATAATTGCTTCAGGAAGTACACATTTATCTAATGGAATTCCGGCCACGGCAAAACTTGTTGCATAAGGTGGATGAGCATGAACTACTGATTTGATATCAGGTCTTTCTTTATATACATCAAGGTGCATTTTCACCTCACTTGACGGACGATATTTAGGATTTCCTGAGATTACATTGCCATCCAGATCACATTTTATAATCATATCCTCAGTCATATACCCTTTACTAATACCTGTTGGGGTAGCAAGAATTTCATTATCGTTTATCTTTACAGTCATATTACCATCGTTAGATGCAACATATCCTCTTGTCCAGATTCTTTTTCCAATTTCTACAAATTGCTTTTTCAATTCAAATTCTGTAGCCATAATATTTTTTCTTTATAATTAGTAATTCTAAGAAAACTCTGTATTTTTAAGAGGCTCTTAAGAAAGCGTCAAGAACAAGGCTTGCAAATCCTTGAAAATATTGAGTTTACTTTTGTAAATGACATGTTTTCAAGGTTTGCGTAACGCAGTAATTGACGTTTTCTTATAGCCACTAATTATATTAATTCTTTTAACACATCTTCATGTGGATTTTTAATAATTGTATAATCACCAAGCATCCCATCTTGTTTGCAATATTCAATTGCAGGTTGCGCCGCAGCTTCAAGTGCACTAATTTCGCCTGATATAACAATAAGCCCTTTTCCGCCAATGGCCATTGCAATATGTATTCGCTGAATATCAAGTTCTGCCTCTTTTGCAGCAAAATCTGCTGCTTTAATTGCCGAAACAACAGAAAATGTTTCGATAACAAGTAATGCACCAACTCTCAACCCGCTACCATCCTGTTCAATAACAGTAGAGCCCGTTAAAGCAGGAAAGACCTTCGGGTCCAGGTTTGGAATTGAAGTAAGGTTAACAACAGCATATCCACCTGTTTCTTTTGCTACATCAATTGCAGTTTCGATGTCTGCCACATCTCCTCCAATAACAATTAAATATTTACCGGGACAAATTGTCCGGGCAATTAATTTCTCTATATTAGCAGCTTTTAGCACAGCGTCCTGAACCAGATAACCTTTTGTTATACTGGATAGTTCTATTATCCCTATAGCGTTTCTTGTTGACATCAGTTAGCTTGTATTATTATTTCTGTTTCTGAGATTTCTCTAACTATTCCATCAATTGAGGAATGTACATTACTGGAAATTTGACCATTAGCCTTAGCTATCAATTCATACCTTTTAACAGCCTGCCCTTCATGAACAATTGATTCAGAAGGTGCACCAATATGCTGATTTAACAGTATTTTAACCTCCTTTGGCAATAAGTTTATTTCCGTTAACGGCCCTTCATCCTTAAACATTAATACATCAAGCCTTTGCATAAGCTTTTTTGTTGGAACTTTACGGTAATCGTTCATGGGATGCGGAACACTTTCCCGGCCTTCCCATTTTAAATTCAGTTCCCTTGACAACCTTTTCTCCATCACCATTACACCTTTGGGGTTTAAACCTTCGGGACAAGCATACATGGTACATAAATTACATTCACAACAAGAATTATTACCAGGAAATACCATTGGTTGTTCCTCACTGGAAAACATCCTGTTACGCATTGCCATTTCAGGCCTTACCGGTTGTCCAAGCAGATATCTGGGACATAACTCAGTACAGAACGAACATTGATCGCAGGCTGCTTTCGCAAGTTTTTCAGTATAATCTTCTAATGCGAATCTATTATAAACAGTAACACAATGATGGTCTGAAGGAAGTATGATCAATGCACCCGTTTTTTTTGTAACAACAGAACTTAAATCACTTTCAAGCTCCCCCATCATCAACCCGCCTACACGGACTGAATATTGTTTGGCAGTAGTTTTAAAGTGAGATAAAATATCTGCAAAAGTAGTTCCAACAGGAACCTTAACTGTTGCCGGTTTTTCAACGGCCCCGGCAATTGATACATATTTATCAACAACAGGTTTGGCTAAGCCGATATTCAATAAAGTTTCTACATTTTGAACCACACAACCAACAGAAATTGGCAGCGCACCAGGCTGTACTACCCGCTTAGTTGTCATATGAATTAGTACAAGCTCATCGCCGGCAGGATAAATATCTTCAATAGGCACTACTTTGATATTGCCAGAAACCTTAGAATTTAACAGCTCAATTTCATGATGATGTTTATCTTTGATACCAATTATTCCATTTTCTGCGCCGGTAATTTCCATTACTTTTTTTAAGCCCAGTAAAACCTCATCAGTATAATTCAATATTAGCTCCATATCTTTATGAAGCAAGGGTTCACATTCCGCGGCATTCATAATGACCGTGTCGGGCTTGCTGTTCAGTTTAACATGGGAAGGGAAACCTGCACCACCAGCACCAATTATTCCACAATTCTCTATTTCTTGTATGGTCATAAAATTATTCGATATCTCTATAATCCACTTTATCCACAATTGCCATGATTAAAGTCCTGATAGGTGCCAATTCAAGCTTAAAAACACTTTTTGAAACTCCCGGGGCACCTCCGCAGACAACCAAATCCCCAACTCCGGCACCAACATAATCAACAGCAACCCACTCGTTGCCTGTTTCAGTTCCATCAGGCTGCACAGGCTGCACAACAAAAACAGTCCTGCTTTTATAGGCCTCATGCTTTTGTACTGAAACAACTTTTTTTATGATTTTTGCTAAAAACATCAGACAATTCCATCTACTAATTCAACTACACTTGCATTAACAGGAGCATAACCACCTTTAAAAGCCTCAGCTGCATCGGTGCTTGTTACATAAACAATTTTGTCACCCGAAGATGCCAAACCTTTTGGATCAGCAACAACCAGGGGTGTATCAGTTGGCTTTCCCTCTGATGAAACCGGCTGGACAATATACATCCTACAAGCATCAAGCTCTTTCACTTTTCGTGAAGCCCATACAACACCAACAACAACTCCCAGTTTCATAACTTTTCCTTAAAGTGAATGTGTTATTTGAACATCATCAATAATAGCCAAAACCACTGCATCAATCGGGGCGTCTTTGGTTTCATCAGTCATACGAGCCGATGAGCCATATGAAAGAAGGACGAAATCACCTTCCCCTGCCTGAACTGCATCTACCGCTACATGATATGCCTGTAAAGGCTTCCTGTCATGGGAAACTTCCTTGCACAACAATAATTTCTTACCACTAAGGTTTTGATCTTTCTGAGTAGAAACAATTGTTCCAATAACTTTTGCAAATATCATGATGGGCTTTGATTATTTAAACAATGCATCAATTTCATCTACAGGACGAGGTATTATAAGTTGCGACACAACTTCGCCAACCCTTGATGCAGATTCAGCCCCTGCTTCAACTGCTGACCTTACTGCTGCAACATCACCTTCAATAACGAAAGAAACATAGCCACTACCAACTTGTCTCCATTCTATAAGTTCTACATTTGCTGATTTAACAGCTGCATCAGCTGCTAACACTAAGCATGCAAATCCTTTTGTTTCTAAAATTCCAATTGCGTTTCTTGCTGCCATTTTATTTTTTCTTTAATAATTATAATTTTTTTAAACAAACCTAAGTGCCGGATGGGTCATTATTCGTCTTTTTCTTACAAAGTCCAATGGTGTAGTAATCCCTTCACCGGTAGGTGTAGCAATTGTGTGTGAAAAATAACCTTCACCTAAATCACCACCATTTCCACGAAGAGTACCTCCATTTACTACATTAACCGTACAATCCAACATTCTGGAATATTTTGTTGCCCGATTTATATCATTTGTAAATACACTTGCTGTATGCCTGAACCCATGTTCCGCATTAATTGATGCATACAATCCGTCACTAAAATCTTTTACCTTTACCACAGGAACACAGCAAGTCATCTGCTCTGCAAGGACCCACGGATGATTTCTGTCAGTTTCACCGATTAAAAGAGGAGTGCTTTCAGGAACATTCAATCCGATTGCTTTTCCAAGGACAGTGGCCGTTTTCCCAACAAGGTCTCTCCCAATCACCCAATGTTCACCGGATTTATTCAATGCCTTATCACCCAACTCATCCATCTGGTTAGATGAAAGTCTAACATTTCCAACTTTCTCCATTTCACTCATGAAAGCATCGAAAACTGATTCAACTACAAATATTTCTTTTTCAGCAATACAAAGAATATTGTTGTCAAAACTTGCACTCTCGCTGATTTCTTTTGCAGCAAGGGCAAGATCTGCCGTTTCATCAACCAAAACAGGTGGGTTGCCTGGTCCGGCAGCCATAACCTTTTTCGGAAATGTTAAAGCCATATCAACAACCATAGGGCCACCTGTAACAGAAAGAAAAGCTATTTTTTCATGACCAAACAAAGTTTTAGCCGTATCTAAAGTAGGTTCTTTAACGCTTGTTACCAGATTTTTAGGTGCGCCGGCTTCTACCATATATTTATTAGCCAATTGGATAACCTTATTGCTAATCTTTTTTGCGTTCGGATGTGTGTTAAATGCAATAGTATTTCCCCCGGCTAATTGAATAATGATATTGTTAATTAGAACTGGTCCTGGGTGCGTACTTGGCGAAATATTCCCTATTACACCAAATGGGGCATATTCATCAAGTGCCAGCCCGTTCTTTCCTGACCACGCCTTTGGTTGCAGATATTCAACACCCGGACTATTTTCCGAAGCATTTATAAATTTTGCAATTTTATGGTCAATCCGCCCCATTGTTGTTTCTTCAACAGTTAATTGTGCAAGTTCTTCTTTATGATCAATTGCCAATTTCCTAACCGCATCAGTTATATCCCGTCTGCATTGAATACTACGCTCTTTAAATTCAATGAATGCTTTATGCGCAGCTTCAACAGCATCGTTCATATCATCAAAAACACCCCAGTCCCCTTTATCTTGTACAACAGGGTTTTGCATAGGAGCAGCTGTTTGCGAAACAACTTGCCTAACTACATTTTCGACCAAGTCTTTTAACTGAACTTCACTTATATCAACGTTCATTCCTGATTAGTTTATTTAGTTGATTTTTTAACTTTTTTAATTGGGTCAAGTTCAAACTTAGGTATTAGTTTATCTGCCGGACGTGGAATTACCACTTCAGATTTAACAGTACCAATTCGCGATGCAGCCTGAACGCCTGATTCAACAGCGGCTTTAACAGCTGCCACATCACCACGGATAATAATACTTACAATCCCACCGCCTGGTTTAATCCATTTACCAAGTTTAATATTTGCTGATTTTACTGCAGCATCAGCAGCCTGGATTGCTGCTGTGAACCCTATTGTTTCGATTATTCCTAATGCTTCAATCATTTTTTTTCCTCCTATTTTTCAACACCAATTAATTCAAAAACTTCTTCGTGAGCTGATGGGATTATATTTGTACTTATCAATTCCCCTGTTTTGGCTGCTGCCTCTGCACCGGCTTCTACCGATGACCGTACGGCACCAACTTCACCCCTGACCAAAACAGTTACGAAAGCACTACCAATTTCAACCCTTTTTACAAATTCAACATTTGCGGTTTTTAGCATTGCGTCGATGGCATTAATAGCACCAGTACTACCGCGTGTCTCTACAAAACCTAAAGCGACTCCTTTTACCATAATTCTTTTTATTAAGATTTATAAATTATACTAAGATTTTTTTGTTTAATAATATGTCTTGCCCCCGGGGTAATGATTGTTTTTTCAGGGACAATTAATTTCCTTATATTTTCATCAATTGTAATTAGGTTATTCTCAGACAATAAAGGTGTTTTAAATCCGCTCATGTCAACTTCTAAAGAATCATTTTTGGCTATGGCGCTATTTCCTATATTGTCTGATTGTTCTATTTTGACTCCTTTGCTGATCAACTCCCTGACCACTTCTTTGGTTACTATTTCGATTATTTTTTCAAGTGATATTTCCACCAATGAGTTTATTTATTATTAGTTTTTTTATAGCGATATTCTTTTCCTGTAGAGATTGAATCGACAATTCCAACAATTGTGCTATCCGTTGCAACATTTTTTGTTCTGGCAGTTAACCTTGCCGATGATGATGAACATATCATAACAATATCACCTTCACCAGCACTGACAGTATCAATACATGCTTCTGTTTTTTTTGTGACATTCATTTCTTCGTCAAGATGTTTTACAATAAGAATCCCCAGGCCGTCAGTGTTCCCGGCTTTTCTTGTTGATACTACTTTTCCTATTACGCGTCCCAGTTTCATAAATTACATTTTGCCAATAAATTCAACTGAAGTTTCTGTTCTTATATTTGCAGCATTAGCATCATCTGTATCAAGATGTATTTGCAAAAGCCAGCTATCATTTATCCTGACTAAAACATTTTCAAAAATAGTACTTTTAGCTCCGCCGACCCTGACTTTACAAAAATCCCCGTCTTTAACACCAAAATTTGCCGCATCGGCATTTGTCATGTGTATATGGCGTGATGCTACAATTGCACATTTTTCCAAATAAACAGATCCTGCCGGCCCCACCAGTGTTAAAGGAACCGCATTATCCAATGTCCCCGAATTTACTACCGGGGGATTAATACCCAAAACAATTGCATCGGTTAATGAAACTTCAACCTGATCATAATTCCTAAGCGGTCCCAATATTCTTACCGATTGAATACTCCTTTGCTTCGGGCCAACAATTGTTACTGTATGTTTTGAAGCAAACTCACCCGGTTGATATAATGGACGCATTACTTCAAATTCAGTATTTTCACCAAACAACTTTTTAAATGTTGCTTGTGTAAGATGAATATGCCTGTTTGAGACCCCAAGCGGGATAGTGTTTTTTCCAGCATTATTAACAATGCCTTTATTACTACCCAAGCTTTTTTTTACTTCATCAACAATTTGATCAATTACAGCATCATTTATATTAATCATAACCAATAATATATTATCTAATTTGCCACTACAACCTTAACCCCAAGTTTGCGAATTTTTTCAATTTCATCAACCGGTGCTGTTTTATCAGTAATTATTTGCGATATCTTATCAATAGAAGCGTAGCTGGCAAGTCCTGATTGATTAAACTTACTTCCATCGACCATAATTATCACTTCTTTTGCCTTTTTTAAAATTGTTTTCTTTAATTCAACTTCCACTAAATGGCTGTCAGTAAACCCTTGTTCAACAGATATGCCCCATGCACCCATGAATGCTTTTTGAACAATTAATCCGTCAAAAAAATCATTTGTCGGTAAGCCTGTTAATGAAGCAGATGCATGCCTAAGATAGCCTCCCGGAAGTAAAATATTATAATTGTCGTATCCTAAAAACTCAATTGCAGTCCAGATACCCAAGGGTATGACAGTAATGTCACGTAAATTCTCTTTATTCCTTAAAGCCTGGGCCATGGCAAGTGATGTTGTGCTGGCATCAAGTAATATAGAATCATTAGGCTCTACCATATTTGCAGCCACTTCCCCAATTTCTTTTTTTTGCTGAAAGTTTAAGTTCTTCCTGGTCTGATAAGTGAATTCTTGTTTGTATCTATTCTCAATAAGTCGTGCACCACCATGATATCGAACTATTTTCCCGTTTTTCTCCAACACACTCAAATCAGTACGGATAGTGGCTTCACTAACCTTCAATAACCGGCTTAACTCCTTAACTGATACAGATTCATTTCCTGCAATCAATTCAAGGATACTCAACTTTCTATCATCTAAAAGTAATTTCATATAGAAGTTTCCATTTGAAACGACGACAAATATAAGAATAAATTTGCATTTATTTTCGTTTTGCTTGTGTTTTTTTTCGTTTTACTTTTATATCTCTTCTTTTAAACTGCTTTTATTTTCGTTTAAAGGCCTGCTTGCCAATGAATTGTCAAAAAAGGTAAAAAAACATTTTTGAAGATTTTCTTTAGGTATTCTCAAATAATTTAATAATTGCAATAGCATTTATTTACTTCTCGCGCATTTTAATTAACCTATTTGATAATATAATATACCTGTAACACATTAAAAAAGTTCAAATTTGTGACAGATAATTTTACGGACAAATTTTGATCACAATTTATTTAAGGTGGCTTCTAAAAATTCGATTATTAAGGCTTGCCCAAATTTTAAAGTTCGATTTTACTTCTGTAAATGCGTTGTACTGAGCTTGTCGAAGTAAGTGTTTTAAAATTTGGGCGTTACGCAGAGAAACGGATTTTTAAAGGTTACCTTAAGAGGGCAAATTAAATATTGAGGGTCAAAAAAAGACAGTCTAAAGTTACAGAGCACAATATTAATGAATGGTACAAAAAAATTTATCACAATGAGCAATACTGCAACAATATTTAAGGTTAGGGAAAACAAATTTCAACCATTTAAAATACAGAAAAATACACGCTTTCACACCCGAAAGGATAACCCAATAGACATTTTTACTGAGAATCTCAGAAAAGCAGGTGGGAAACTGGTTAATTCTATGAATATAAGTTTACAAAAACTGATACATGAGAATTTTAAAGAAGCCCTGAATATAATTTCTGTTTATGATGGCTATAATGGCACTCGCAACATATCTGAATTTTCCAAGCCTCACAAACTACAAGATGTATAGTTGGCCGTAATTACCGGCCATATAGGTGTTGCTAATAATGGCACAATCTGGATAGAAGGAAAAGATTTAATACATAGTGCCCTACCTTGTTATTAGCCAAAACCTAATAATTGTCCTGCAAAAAAATAAATTGGTAGAAAATATGCACCAAGCCTACAACATAAGCAAAAATAGCCAAAGTATATTCGGTATATTTATTGCCGGCCCATTAAAAAAGGCAGATATCCAACAACCTTATATTATAGGTGCAGAAGGTGCGAAAAGTTTATATGTATATATTGTTTAAAGTCTTTTTTGAAACATAAAATTTAGCAACAGGTTGCCAAAAATATAAGAGATACTGCAAACATAATGGCAATTGTGATTTTTACTCTAATTTTAAATATTGGGATGTAAAAATGCTGATCAATCTGAATCAATCCAAACCTATCCAGTTGGTTTTAGAAAGATCAGGTAATTATTGGTGTGTTTAGACAGATTCTTTAAAAGATAATGACTTGGAACTAATTCCACCATCCGAACTTCGAATAATGAGAAATGAAATTTTCGCTTGATATGGCTATATCTTTAAAAGCGAAAGATTATAGGTTTTTAATATTTTGGAAATATAATGGATATAATGAATGTCCTTATGAATATGAGCTAAGAAAGTTTGATTTGCAAGGGAGCACCCTTACCTTTAGCTAATGGTTGACAACTACAA
>JBDLJL010000131.1:0-14512 GCA_039714415.1 Bacteroidota bacterium | reverse complement strand
TACATTTTAAACTTACTGAAAAATACTATTATGCTAATGGGCAGGATACTACCATTACACCGTTTGAGGTTTGGGTAGTACGAGATAATAATGACACCCTAAGAGGAGGATATATTTGGGTTGATAACAATTACCGTCCATACAATATGATATATGATACAGGTAATTTCTATCTGGCAATACCACCTAAAAAGACAAGTATTTTATATGCAAATTTCACAGAGAGCCTAATATCCCAAGTTGATTGGATTGATATTTTTCTTAAACCTGATATTTTTCAAGAACAGATAAATGATTCTTTAAATAATACGATTATTTCAGATACGGTCTATCAGGAAGAACAATGTAGTAAAATAGTAATTGAATTTCCTGTCAGTAAAAATGGGGAAAGCAAAAAATATACTTATGTCCTGAGCAAAAAACATTATGCTCCGGTGTGGGCAATGCTGGAATCTAAAAGTAAGGATGATGTTTATTTTGATGAATTATATTTTACAGATTATGAATTTGATAAGGTGAATATTGAAAAGCTAAAAGAAGATCAAAAGCAAGTTTTAATTGATAATCCTATTGAGCGTGATGGGGCAAATTCTGAGGCTGCAAGACTTGAGAAGATGCTTCATTTAGGTGATAAGGCGCCGCTATTTGAAGGAAATTTTTATTTAACTGAAGAAGCATTCAAATTGGATGGTTATATAGGAAAAAATGTTATTGTTGTTGATTTTTGGTACACACATTGCCCGCCATGTGTAAAAGCAATGCCTGCATTATCTGAACTTTACTCAGAATACAAAGATTTGGGGCTAAAAGTTTTTGGTCTTAACTCAGTTGATAATCAACCCCACAGCCTAGATAACCTGGATAAATTTCTGTCTAAAAGACAAACCAGTTATGATATGATCATGATTGAACCAAATGTGGATATTATGTATAAAGTAAATGGTTATCCTACAATGTACATTATTGATAAAGATGGTGATATAGCTTTTGCTGAAATAGGGTTTGATGAGGAAAAATTTGAGGATTTCAAAAACAAAATAGAAGAGTTACTCGTAAAGTAAAAGAATATTGTTTTCTTAGAAATACTATTTAGTTAAGAAATTTGAAAAAGTTATTATCAATATTTTTCCTAATCATAATTTCTTTTGTAAATGTCTATTCGCAAAAGGCAGGGGAAATACGCCTACAAATTATTACTCCTGAATCTGATAACCCTGAAAACTACAAATTAAAAAAACACACTTTTAAGGTAAAAGATTCTACAGTCCTTTATAAAAAATTAATTAAAATAAAAAAAGACTTAATACAGTCCGGTTATCTTGCGGCCAGTATTGATAGTGTGCCTGGGGATAGTTCGGGTTATTGTGCATATTTGAATGTTGGGCCATTATATAAATGGGAAGAATTATCTTTTAAAGATATTGATAATGAGGCTTCAAGAAGTTCAGGTATTAATGAAAGTGATTTTAAAGACAGGAAAATAAATCTGAAAAAACTTAAAGCTACTACTGAACAGCTGGTAAGTCACTATGAAAATATCGGTTATCCTTTTGTAAGGTATGGAATTGACAGCTTATCAATAAAAGACAGGCATTTTAACGGGAAATTGTATATCAACAAAAATCACAAAATTCACATTGATACCATTTTAATAAAGGGGAAAGTAAATATATCAAAAAAACTAATTTATAAATATATTGGAATAAAACCGGGTGATTTGTTCAATCAAAGGAAAATTGATCATTTGGATAAAAACCTTTCAAGACTACCTTATATTGAATCTGCAAAACCAGCTGAACTCGAGTTTATTGAAAAAAAAGCGGATATTCATATTTATCTAAAAAAAAGAAAATCGAATTTATTTAATGGTATCATTGGTTTTGCAACAGATGAAAATGAAGAGAATAAACTTAAGTTTGCCGGTAATTTGAAATTTGATTTAAACAATTCGTTTGGAATTGGTGAGCACATTGACCTGTACTGGGAAAATTATAAAGATAGTTCGCAGCTTTTGTCAATCGGTACAGCTTTTCCATATTTATTTGTATTACCTGTTGGTATTAAAGCAAGCTTTCAGTTGGATAAAGAATCGCTTGATTATTTGAACGTAAACTATTCTTTAGCTTTAACTTATGATATAAAGCCCAGGAATAATATTAATATTTATTTTAACCAGAGACGCTCATATGTTGTTGGTAATGAGGTTGAAGTACAGGCACGATTTGACAATATTAATAATTACACATTTGGTCTAAGTATTGGAATTGATAAAACTAACCGTTTGATTCTACCCAGAAAAGGATTTAATTTTAAGTTATCTACTGGATATGGTTACAGATGGGCTGAACAAAAAGGGAATTCATACATGCTTGAAGCTGGTTTTTATTGTGCTTATTACTGGCAATTATCAAATAATTTGACATTTATTTTAAAAAATGCTTCAAAAGGGATGTTTAATGATATTGGTTTTTATGAAAACGAAATGTACAAAATTGGAGGGGTAAAAAGTGTCAGGGGATTTGATGAGAAATCACTCCTTGCTTCGTCGTATTCAATTTTTACTTTTGAGCCCCGGTTTTTTATAAGCAATTACTCTTTTGTGTCCATATTTACTGATTATATTTATTTTGAAGAGAATGCAATAGATTTGAATAATAATAACTATGGAGTAGGCTTAGGTTCCGGAATTTCCATTGATTCCAAAGCCGGAATTTTCAGTCTGAATTTTGCTGTTGGGAAATTAAATGATAATCCTTTTCGTTTGAGTAATACTAAACTACATTTTGGATATTCTGCGAGGTTTTAATAATCATATTATGATATAATGTTTATGTGGTTTATAATCTAATTATTATTTTTATGTTGAGACGCACGGCCGTGAGTCTCAACATAAAAATAGACAATTGTTTTTTTATAATATAACAAGAAATTTGAAAGTTAATAGATTTGTTTAATATTTAAAACTGCTCCCACTTAAAAACTCCCTTAAAATTGAAGTTGGAGGTATTTCTTCTTCAGGAATATCCTGGATATATGATAGGAATTTCAACAAACGTTTGGCTTCCGAATATTCTTTTTCAATGGGGTGAACTTGTTTTAAAATGGGTTCTGCATGCTTTTTAATTACCCCCAATTCATAAAATAATGCAGAGTTAAACATAATATCACATTCTTCCTGGTATGGAAAAATATATAAATCTTCACCTCTCCTTATACTTGGCCATCGTCTGATTGTATCAAGTGCAGAATAATTTCTATATTGAAAATCACGGACTATTCTTCGTACAAGCCTGTTGTCAGTAGTGGGTATTCTGTTATGGTGGTCAATACCAACCTGGGTGAGCGCTGAAACATAAACTTTAAATTTAAGATCCTTTTCAAATTTTGCGGTAAGTTTTGGGTTCAGGGCATGGATTCCTTCCACAACAAAAATTTCATCTTTTGAAATAGATATGGGTTCATCAGGAAAATATCTTTTACCATCTTCAAATGAAAATTTAGGCATTTTGACAGACTTCCCTTCAATAAGGTCATGTAAATTATTGTAAAGTAAATCCAAGTCAAGTGCTTCAATTATCTCGAAATTATATTCACCGTTTTTATCTTTTGGTGTTTTGATCCTATCTACGAAGTAATTATCTAATGAAAGTTGAAATGGCTTAAGACCCAGTACTTTTAGTTGTATTGACAGCCTTTTGGAAAAAGTAGTTTTCCCGGAAGCCGATGGTCCTGAAATTAAGATTATTTTTACTTTATCCTTCCCTTGATATATCATATCAGCTATTTGTGCAATCTTTTTTTCATGTAGTGCTTCAGAAATTTTAATTAGTTCACCGGAATTTCCTTTTAATACCTGATCATTAATACTACCAATACTACCCACTCCAATAATATCCCCCCAGGTTTTAAATTCCTGAAAAATTTCAAACATTTTGTTTTGTTGAACAATCGGTTGTAGAAGGGTGGGGTTACTTCTTCGGGGAATTCTAAGAAGCATTCCGTCAAAATAATTTACCAGGTCAAATACTTTTATATAACCTGTTGACGGAACTAAATAACCATAAAAATAATCAACGCAAGTGTCCAGATAATATACTGAAGTATAAAATTGAGGACAGGTTTTAAACAACAAGTATTTTTCATTAAAATTGTTGCGCTCAAAGATATCCATAGCTTCTTGCACCAGCAATTCTTTTCTTTTAAAAGGTAAATCTTTTTCAATAATCTGCCGCATTTTATTTTCCACATCGGAGGTGGTTTGTAATTGCAGTTCTTTTTTTACCCCTTCAATTTCACAATAAAAACCTTTCGAAATGGAATGATCTATTTTAATATTCTTATCAGGAAAAAGTTCTTTTACAGCTTTTATCAGGATAAATGACAACGACCTTATATACATCCTTCGACCATCTCTGTGTGTGATATCAATAAATTTAATGGTTTTTGGCTTGTAAATTTCATAACTTAATTCCTCAAGTTGGTTATTTACCATTGCACCTAATATTGGGTAATTTAGCTCAATTTTCTGATCTTTAATTATATCCAATAAACTTGTTCCAAGCTGATAGGTTTTTACTTTTCTATTGTTTAAGCAATTTATTTTAATGCCTTTTCCCATTATGTTTTAATTATTATTATAATCTCAAAGATAAATATTTAATTTATGTATTTCAATAAAACATAATTAGTGAAAATATCTTTTTAAATTGCAAAGGATTTACTATTTTTGATTATATTTTATATATTTGAGCGCAAAATTGGTTTGAATAATCTATTAAACAGCAAATGTTCGATTCATACGACTGGAAGGAAAAAACAATATTAGTGGCTGAGGATGAGGAAATAAACTATTTATTTTTGGAAGAGGTATTGAACAGAACCGGGGCTTCAGTAGTCTGGGCAAAAAATGGTCAGGAGGCCGTTGACCTTTTTAAGTCAAATTCAATAGACTTAGTTCTTATGGATTTAAAGATGCCGGAAATGAATGGTTATGAAGCCATGAAAATAATTAAAGAGACTAAAACCGGTGTTGCCATTATTGCTCAAACAGCTTTTGCCATGTCGGGTGAACGGGAAGAAATTCTTGAAGCCGGGTTTGACGGTTATATTTCCAAACCAATAAAAATTCCACAACTGCTTTCTATTATTAACGATTGTTTTGTTGTTGCTGATAAATAGCAGTAATCTCTATATATAACAATCTAATGCTTCTACTGGTATATTTTATTTTATTACTGCTTTCATTTTATTTGTTAGCAAAAGTCTGTGATGATTACTTTGTTGAATCACTTGATGAAATTGCCCAAAAACTAAAACTTTCCTCTGATGCCGCTGGTGCCACTCTTATGGCAATTGGATCCAGTGCCCCTGAACTTTTTGTGGCCATTATTGCAGTAATTAGACCGGGAGATCATGAACAAATCGGTATGGGTACCATAGTTGGCTCAGCCCTATTTAATTTAGTAGTAATTGCTGGTGTGGTTGGTATTATTAGGCCATTTACTGTAAACTGGCATATTGTACTGCGTGATCTTTTATTTTACTTTGTTGGCGTTTTATTTCTTTATTCTGTTTTTATTGATGGAAATATTAGCCTGTACGAAGCAATACTTTTTCCTTTATTATATATAGTCTATGTGTACATTGTTGTAAAATGGAGAAAGCTGGTTCCATTTGAACCTGAAATAAAAAAAGTACCGGAAATTGCTCAGGATGCTAAAATTGGCAGGAATAATATAACAAGGTTGTTATTTGTATTAGTAAAACCGCTGGATTTTATTATTGACAAAGTTTTCATATACAAAAAAAATGTATTTTTTGTCTTTTTTGGTTCTATTATATTAATTGGTTTATTTAGTTGGGTGTTGGTTGAAAGTGCAATTGAGATTTCCCAAATTTTGGATATTCCTGAAGCTATTTTAGCTCTTACGGTATTAGCTATTGGAACTTCAGTCCCTGATATGTTATCATCAATAATTGTAGCAAAACAGAGCCGGGGGGGGATGGCTGTTACTAATGCAATAGCCTCAAATATTTTTGATATTCTCATTGGTATGGGTGTCCCTTTTATAATACTTATTTTCATGTATGGGAAAACGGTGCCTATCAGTACTTCTGAGTTAATTGTTTCTACGGGGCTGTTAATTATCTCGATAGTAGGGATGCTTGTATTAATGGTTCTTAATAAATGGAATATTGGAAGAAAAATGGGGACTTCATTAATTTTATTTTACATTGCCTTCCTTGTATATGAGTTTATTTCAATTGGGTAGCTTATAGAATTTCTGCAATAAATATTCAAAGGAAACGTTCTTAAATATTGATATCGTGAAGTATGCAGATAGGTAAATATTTTAATAATAATTAAAAAATAAACGGATGAAATTTTTCTTTTTACAGTTAACCACACTTATTTTGGGCTCCACAGTCTTATTTTCTCAGAAAGAGGTAAAAGTTGAGGGGATGGTTAGGAACAATACAAAATTTGAAGAGGTGTTTATTGAGGATATTGTCCGGCAGACAGTTTTAACATCTTCGAGAATTGATACCAAAGGCGAATTTGTGTTAACTGCCAAATTGGATAAAACAAATTTTTACAAGTTAAAATTTAGTGATGAACATTATCTTATTCTTATTCTTGACCCTGGGGATAAAATTATTATAAATGTAGATATTAATAACCTTTATGACCCTGAGATTAAGGGTTCTGGAAGTTCAACCTTAATATATAACACATTTAATACAATGCAGGAATATGACAAGAAACTTGACGAATTGACTAAAAAAATTGAGGTTGAAAAAAAGGATCATATTAGGAAGTTGATACTGGAAAATTTAAACTCACTTTCCAGTTTATTTTTTATTGATAACTTATCAATGGATGAAGATATTGATATTTACAAAAAATTAGATGCCAGCCTTTCAAAGAAATACCCTGATAATTTTTTGGTTCTTGAGTTGCATAATAAATTAACCGGGGCTAATAAGTTGTCTATTGGATCCCCGGCACCGGAAATTGACCTTCCGAACCCTGAGGGGAAAAATGTTAAGCTTTCTTCTTTAAGGGGCAAATATGTGTTAATCGATTTTTGGGCAGCATGGTGTGGTCCATGTCGACGTGAAAGTCCTAATATGGTTAAAATGTATGAAAATTTTCATCCAAAAGGATTTGATATATATAGTGTATCACTTGATCAAACAAAAGAAGCCTGGGAAAAAGCAATCGAAAAGGATGGATTAGGAAAATGGACTCATGTAAGTGATTTAAAATATTGGAATAGTGAGGCCGGAAGAGCTTATGGTGTTGAATCAATACCATTTACTGTTTTAATTGATAAAGAAGGAAAAATTATAGCAAAAGGTCTGAGGGGAGATGATCTAAGGACTAAATTAGAAGAGATTTTTAACTAGTTTTTAGGGAATATATAAAGTACTGTCGCAGGGTTAATTTTCTGCGACTTTTTTTATTTTATTAATATTTGTAATACAAATTACAAATTTTAATAATAAACTTTGTATTTTTGTTAAATTATAAAATTTTGTTCGAATGCTTTTAATTGCAGATAGTGGATCAACAAAAACTGACTGGAAACTGGTTGATGAAACAGATGAACTCTCTTTTCAAACAATGGGAATAAACCCATTTTATATGAAAGATGAAGAAATTGAGAATGAGTTGATTAATGTTGTGGTTCCTAAAATAAAGAAAAATCCGGATCAGGTATTTTTTTATGGTGCGGGCATAATCAGTGAACAAAAGCAACGAATGGAAAAGATTTTATCAAAAGGTTTTCAAAATGCAACTGTAGAAGCGGAGAGTGATTTATTAGCTGCGGCAAGGGCACTTTGCGGTAAACAGAAAGGGATTGCCTGCATAATGGGAACAGGTGCAAACTCTTGTCTGTACGATGGTGAAAAAATTATTGATAATATTCCCCCTTTGGGTTTTATCCAGGGTGATGAAGGCAGTGGGGCTGTTTTAGGTAAAAAATTGGTTACCATGTATCTCAAAAGGGAATTGCCTCAATATATTGCTGATGCATTTCTTAAAGAGTATGGTTTAAATGTATCTGATATTTTGCAAAAAGTTTATAAAGAAGCTTTTCCTAACAGGTTTTTGGCAAGTTTTACAAGGTTTATAAATAAACATATTTCTAATGAGTTGGTTTATAGAATGGTATACGATAGTTTTAATGAATTTTTAATCAGAAATGTTTTTAAATATCCGGGTTACCAAAAACTAGATATTAACTTTATTGGCTCTGTGGCATTTTATTTTAAAGATATTCTGCTAAAGGTAGCTAAAGAACATGAATTAAAAATTGGAAATATTATTAGTAGCCCTATTGATAACCTTGTTAAATTTCATTTAAACCTCAAATAAGCGATTATGGATTTCAATAAACATAAAATTTAGCCCGGATTTTTAAAAAAAAATAGATATGGAATCGAAAAATAACGTAACTGAAGCAACTTCCCGGTTTGATAACCTGGAAGAAATGCAGGTAAAAGATTTGCTAAAAAATATAAATGCAGAAGACAGCACCATTCATTGCGCTGTAAAGAAAACTATTCCTGTTATAGAAAAGTTTGTAAAAAAACTGGTTAAAAGAATGAAAAAGGGTGGGCGTTTATTTTATTTAGGTGCAGGTACTAGCGGACGCCTGGGGATTCTTGATGCATCCGAAATACCACCAACTTATGGTATGCCCTATAATAAGGTAATTGGTTTAATTGCCGGTGGTGATAGTGCTATTAGAAAAGCAGTTGAGTCAGCAGAAGATGATTTTGAGAAAGCCTGGGAAGAAATGGAAGAATTTGATATAAATGAAAATGATACTGTTGTTGGCATTGCTGCTTCAGGAAAAACCCCTTATGTCATTGGTGGTGTGAGGACGGCAAAATCAAAAGGGATTTTAACAGCTTGTGTAACCTGTAACCAGGATTCCCCTTTAAGTAAGGAAGTCGATTTTCCTATTGAAGCCATAGTAGGCCCTGAGTTTGTCACCGGCAGTACACGTATGAAAGCAGGAACTGCACAGAAACTGGTTTTAAACATGATAACTACAACAACCATGATTAAACTTGGGCGTGTAAAAGGTAACAAGATGGTTGATATGCAGTTAACAAATAAAAAATTGGTAAAACGCGGTACAAAAATGATTCAGGAAGAACTTAATATTTCTGAAAAGGAAGCGAAAGATTTATTGATAACACATGGATCTGTTCGGAATGCTGTTTTAGCATATAAAAAGTAATTTGCAGAAGGCTATGAACTGAAAATTAATATGCAAATTACATAAATTTAGTGTAATAAGTAGCAATCCATAACTGGTTGGAATGCTACTTATTTTCTAATCCTACACTTTAGTATTATATACCAATTCACTTTAGCAAGTGGATCAAAATGCATCTCCCATGTAGCTCAAACAAAAATTGAATATATAGGTTGTTTTTATTTAAGTGCTTTATTTACTTTTAATTACCTCTGTCTTTTTGTTTTTAATCCACCGTTATGAAAATTCATGAACCTTTAGTCCGGTGCAGCAAATTTTCCGTATTCATAAAATGGTTCTACATTTTTTAAAGCAAAATCATTTGAAACAATTTACTGACCCATTTGACTTACCAATCCTCCTAAAATACCTTGATGATATTATATAGAATAATCTTTGTGAAATTATCTATCTCTATTTCAATTATTTAAATGAAAGCATCTAAAAAAAATCATTTTGCATAGTAACATTTTTCATTCAAAGGTAATTAAGTAGTAAGAAGGATGACATTTAGTTATTGAATTAACTTTTGTAAAAATTAGGGATGGATGAAAAAAATGAAATGATTGATAATTCCGGCAATTTGGATATTAAGCCAATTGTAAAAATGATGATAATTAAATAGAAGAATAAAAATGTTTCACCTTCTGTTTTGCAATAAAAATATTATGGTTTATAAATTGGCATATAATGTGAATGGTCTAAAAATTATTGAATACAGACTCTCTTTTTATCGTTTAATAATTTTTTAAATTGGATTGGTAAAAATACTAAATTTGAGCTATTCTAAAATAGTTTACAATTTGACCAGTTGAAAGAATAAAATATGAAACCATTTACAGATCAAGAATTAATTGAAGGATTAAAAATGCGGAACAATCATGTGGTACAATTCATGTTAGAAGAGTATTTGCCTATGATTGAATATATGATTGAAAAAATGGGGGGCGGTACAGAGGATGCGAAAGATATATTTCAAGAAGCACTAATTATTTTAATTATAAAAATCGATAAGGGTGAATTTGTTTTATCAGCCAAATTTTCAACCTATTTGTATGCAATTAGCAAAAAATTATTGTTGTACCAACGAAAAAAGCAAAAAGTGGCAACGAAATACAGCAAAAATTTCATTGCTGAATTTGAAAAACCTCATTTTACTGAAAAATATGACAAAGAATTAAAACAAAAAATATTCAAACATTATTTTGATCAATTAAGTGAAGTTTGTCAAAATATTTTAAAACTTTATTGGTTAGAATTGCCGATAAAAGAAATTGCAAGTAAATTAGGTAAAAAGGAAGGTTATATTAGAACACGTAAATCTACTTGTAAAAAGAAATTGATTGAATTGATAATTAATAATCCTGATAAAATTTAAACAAATGGAGAATATGTATAATATCGATGAATATATAGATGGAAACTTAAGTGGATGGAAATTATTTCTGTTTGAGCAAAAAATGAATAAAAATAAAGAATTCCGTGAAAAGGTTAATTTATCACAGAGAATTGAAAAATCTATGAAGGTAATAACTAGGGTAGAAGATGCTGAAAGAGAAATGCGTACCAAAGGAATTGATAAACTTGCATATGAATTAGTTGGCAATTGGTACAAGAATGATTGTAGTTATCAAGAATTGAACGAATACGGAAATCTGTTTTTATCATAAAGCTATCGAATTCAACGTTTTTTAACTAAGAACTATTAAATTAATATTCCGAAAAATTATAGATTATGGAGTTAATAAATACTGATTTAATTATTAAATATACAGATAAAGAACTTTCTAAAACTGAAGAATTGAAATTTGAAAAAACCTTGAACCATAACAAATCGATGAGGCAAGAGTTGCAAATACATAAACATCTTAATAGTTTTATGAAAAGGCGTTTTAGATTGGAACAGGATTCTGAAAGTGAGCAGTCTTATAATGCTGTTGATCAATTTGCTAAAGAAGCCATTAGCGATTATCTTGTGGATGAACAAGCTTATTCAGACATAAGTGGGTTTATTAGAAGACCAAGTGACCTGCAAAGCTTGGAAAAAGAAACTATTAAAGATTTGAAATCCAATAGTATTGACCTTATTGCCCGAAACTGGGTAGATCAATGGAAAAATGAATTAGAAAATACAAAACAGGATCAAAAATACCTTGACGATATTCGTTCTTTTGTTGCTAAAGGGATGAATATAGATGAAAATAATGAGAAAAAAAGGCTTAAGGTAGTCAGTAAAAATTCGAAAAATCATAAATTAGTTCTAATTTTTAATAATTGGTATTATTCAGTCGCCTCAGCAGCAGCATTATTTTTAATATCTTTTGGGTTGTGGAAGTTTGTTGATAAACCTATGGATAATGATGAACTTTTTGTCAACTTTTATCATCCTTATACTTTGGTTTCAGATCAAACCAGAAGTTCTACTAAAGAATTAATTGGTCAATATGAAGTAGCTTCAAGTTATTACATTAATGAAAATTATAGTGAAGCTGCTTTAATCTTTAAAAAAGCGTTGGATAGTAACATAGAGCAAGTAGACATAAGATTTTTGTATGCTATTAGCCTGGTGGAATTAAAAAATTATGAAGAGGCTATTTTAGAGTTTGATACCATAATTTCAATACACGATAGTTATAACCTGGAATCAAAATGGTATTTATCATTGTGTTATTTAAAATTAGATAGAATTAATGAAGCACAAGAACTTTTGATTGAACTTTCTGAAAAAAGGTCTTTTTACCAAAGTTCAGCTCAGGATATTTTAGATCAGTTGGATTAACCCGGAAAATTCATAGAATTTCCCCTAGCTGCGATAGCGACTAAGATTGCTTACGCGAGCTACACTTCGTTCCGGTTCACATCCAATTTTGATACCCAAAATTGGGTTCCCCGACTTATGCCGGGGCAGGCTATCTAAATCGGGGTTTCGCGCATTTAGATTCATGAATAAAAAAATCCATGAATAATGAGGGTTAATTATTTATTGTTGTGTCTACTCCAAAAGTATCTATCCTGGATTTTCAGCAACTTCCTACCCTGACCCTAAAGGGCAAAATTGTTGAAAATCAGGATTTCCTGCAGGGGGTTGGGCTGAGAACTGATTTTTAGTCTGGGCCCTATGATCCTTTTCGGATAAGCTTACAGCCAAATTATTGATTGTTAGCAATATGGCTGTGGTGTGAAATTGTTTTGAGTTCAATATAAATGAGCAGTCATTTATGGACAGCTTTTTTATGTTCTAATTATTTTTTTCTTTTAAGTATCACTATTGTTATTCCTGCCCCAAAAATTAGAAACAATATAAATAAAGTTATAATAAGCCAGTAGCTTTTTGCAATTGGTGAATAATTACCCATTATTACATAAGCTGACCAGTATGAGGGATTAACTAACTGAGGGCTGGCATTTTTAATATAATTGATTTTTGCTAATTGCAAAGCTTCTCTCTTAGATGTTCCTTCAGACAGGTTTTTATAAAAAGATTCCATAATCAAAAAACTGGTTTCATCCCTGACTTCCCATAAAGTTTGAACAACAGATGATACCCCGGCCAGAATAAATCCCCTGCTCAGGCTCATCACACCTTCACCACTATAAATTTCCCCATCACCGGTATTGCATGCGCTTAACACAACCATTGATGCGTTCATAGCTGAACTGCTTATTTCATAATTATACATTAGGTTATTATTGTTTATCGAATCTAGGGAGGTAAATGCTAAAAAGGAGTATTTTGAATCATTTTGTTCCGATTTGGCATGCAAAGCAAAATGGAAAATCCCGGATTTATGCATAAGTGATTTAAAATTATCTTTGATCGCAGAATCACCAATGAATGCTTTACCTTCAAAAAAATGTAAAACCGAATTTATTTCTTTTTTGCTGCTTTTAAGTTCACCTAAGGATTGGCGGGATTGGTTCGTTGATATTTTATGATAACTGGGTGCAAATGCATAAACAAAGCTGGATTGTTTGTTTTTTTCCTGTTGGTTAAAAAGCAAATTACTCGAATATGCATAAGTAAATTGATAATCATAAACCAAATAGTTAAGTCCGGCAAAATTAATTGTTGATTCCGGTTCGTAACTTGGGAGCAGTGCATCAAAAGATAAGTAAGCAATTTGTTCGTCCGGGACAATAATTATTTTTTTTGTGTTAAAATCATAACCTAAAGGTTTTAAAAGAATTTTGTACAATTCATGGGATACGGTATTTAGTTTATTGTATTCATCCAAGGTCATAGACTCTTGTCGGGTATTTGAAACGGTTTGTTTGAAGTAATGAAGGTTTTGTTTAAACTCTTCATCAATTTGAGTGCGGTAATAGTTTAAACCTTTATGGCTTATTACAAAAGTGTATAATTGATCATTATTTTCTTTCAGAGAGTAACTATATTCAACCAGTATTTCGTAAGAATTTAGTTCCTTCTGCAGTTTGGATAAATCATATATTTCTGTTTTGGACATTAGTTTTGAATAATCAGGATAATCCATTTTTACCTGCTTAAGAAAATCTTCATAATCCTTATTAATTTTAAAAAGCTCAGACTGCCACAAGGTTATTTTTGATTCACTTGGTTCTCTTTTTTCATTTTCATCAAAAATTAATTTTTTGTAGGATTGAATATTTTGTTGAAGTTCTGATTTTTTTTCTTTTAAATGTTTGGGGATTATTTGTAAAAATGCTTCATTCAGATTAATTTCATTGATAAGAACAGCAGCTTTACTTTTTTGTGAAAATTCATAGGCTTTTTCAATGTATTTATTTTGTCCATTCAACTCATGTAATCGCAATGCACTTTCAATAGCCAAAATATAGAATTCTTTTTCATTTTCTGTAATGTACAGTTTACTTTCGGTTGAAACAAAAGAATTCCTCATACTTCGTATTACTTTAAGGGCGAGTTCCAGTGAATTCAGGCTTAATTTTAACTGTGGTTCACTTTTTTTTCTGTTTTCATTAGAGGCTGCCATCAAAGCAGAAGATTTTTTTTTCAAACTACGTAGCAATTGAATCTCAGAAAGTACACCTTCCTTGTTGGGATTGTCAATAATATCTTTACTGTTAAAAGTATTTGAATTTGCAATTAATGATTTCTGGTAATATCCCAACGCTTTTTTATAGTTTTTTAGTTCAGAATAATAATCACCAAAGATTTCGTACATTTCTGCCGTATAAGGGTGTGTTTCGCCAAAATTTATTATATAGCTTTTTAAGGCTTTGTTGTATAAATCCAA
>JBDLJL010000130.1:0-14565 GCA_039714415.1 Bacteroidota bacterium | reverse complement strand
TTATTATTCAGTTAAAGGCAAAAGCTTTTGTAATATTGAATATAATGGGATTTTTCGTAAACTTATTATATATTTTAATTGGTGTTTTTAGTAAAATCAGCCTTGATTATTTCACCCATATTACTATTTCTTTAATCATTCTCACAAATTTAATTCTGGTATATCTGGGTAAGTATAAAGTTGCTGGAAATTTTTTCACAATTTCATTGATTCTTCTTTTTGCATTAAGCACAAATATAGGTTCGATAGAAAATAGTTTTGATAAATTTATTGATGAGTTTTACTTCCTTCTATCATTTTTGGTTTTATGTATTTTGTTTGCAACTGATAAAATGCTGATAATTAATGCGATAATTGTAATGCTGAGCGTACTCACTTTTTATATCTTTAATACGGATAAATCCTCAGGGGTTTCCACGGATGCAATCATCAACTATGAATTTGTAGTAATTATTATTACCACCATTTTACTTGCAGTTTCAAAAATCATTAAAAAAACTATGCTGTTTGCTGAAGATCAGGCAAGTCAGTTTATTGGGCAAAAGAATAAGGCTGTTGATGCAATAGGTGCTTTATCTTTTACTTCGGGAACGATGCTTGAAATGAGTAAAAAAATAGCGGAGCTAACTGATAACCTGAACACTAGTACAAATATACAAGCGAGTAGTGCAGAACAAATGTATGCTAATATTTCAACCCTCAGTGATTCAATCATAAATAATTCTGAACATTCAGAACTTGCTTTAAGTACTACTTCTGAACGGGTTATGGTTGTACGAAGAAGTGAAAGGTTAATAAAAAAAGTGATTTCTTCAATTAGGGATATAAGCAAAAAGATTAACATTGTGGAGGAAATTGCTAGGCAAACAAATTTTTTGGCATTAAATGCTGCTATTGAAGCTGCACGGGCTGGTGAAACAGGTAAAGGGTTTGCAGTAGTAGCTGCAGAAGTAAAAAAACTTGCTGAAATAAGCCAGGAATCTGCAAAAGATATAATTGGCCTTGTTAAGCAGGGGATCTCAGTTTCGGATCAAGCCTGGGATTACCTGGGTGCGATAGTTGATAATACCCATGATTCAAGAGAGCAAATTATTAAAATAACAGACGCATTAATGGAGCAAAAAAAAAATATTTCGCAAATTAAAACAGGTATGGAGGAAATTAACAAGGCAGCGCAAACCAATGCGAATATTGTTGATAACCTGGTGTCGGAAACCGAAGACATGAAAGTGCATTCTGTGATGCAACAAGCAATGTTTAAAGAAGATCTGGCTCAAATAAAATAAAATTTATATTTTTGTGTAATCAGCTTTCAATATTTGGGCAATATGGAAATGAAAGCACTTACGAAGTAATATTGTCCGGTGTATATCCGTTATTTATTACGATATTGAAAATCAAAATACCAATACCATGGAGATTTTTTTTACCAAGATATTTGCATTTTTTTCAGCAAAGAAATATTATAATAAACTCATTGCTATTTCTATTCTTACCAGTCTGATATTAATTCTTATACCGGATAAAACTAAAGCTTGTTCCACATTTTTTTTAAAAAATGGTGAGCATTTTGTTGTGGGTAGAAATTTAGATTATTATTATGCAGATTATATGGTTACCGTTAACAAAAGGAATGTTCGAAAAACAGCATTTCAATATGCTGGTGAAGTAGTTAATTTGCCTGCGAGTTGGTTTTCAAAATACGGGAGCATATCTTTTAATATGTTTGGACGCGAAGTTACTGCTGATGGGATGAATGAAGCAGGGCTGGTTATCAGCGTACTCATACTGGAAGAGACAGAGTATCCGGTTATCGCTAACAAACCTTCAATTTCGCTTGATAATTGGATACAATACCTGCTTGATAATTTTGCTACCGTTGAGGAGGTTATTGAAAGTTGTTCACAAATAAATATTCGCTATAATCCTGTAGATTTTTGGCGAGTACATATTTTTGTTACCGACGGTAACGGAACAAATGCTGTATTAGAGTTTATAAACGGCGAATTAGTATTACATACTAAGGAAACTTTGGAAAAAACAGCAATTACAAATAGTACATACACAAGTTCTATTGCCTATTATAATGGAGGTGTACAGTCTGGTAACATGGAATCATCATTAAACAGGTATTTTAATGTTGCAAAAATGCTTGATGAATATAATAATGAAGATCCTATAGATTATGCTTATGATGTGTTGGCGGTGTGTGCACAAAGAATTACACAGCGCAGTATGGTGTATGATATAAGTAATAAAAGAATTTATCTAATAACGTCAGGAAATACAAATACGAGGTATTTTGATTTAAGTTCTTTTGATTTTTCCTGTGACCAACCTGCACTTATATATAGGGAAACCTCTGCCGATGTGGGAGAAATAAGTGGAAATTTTATTCCATATACCTGGCAAATTAATCAGGATTTTATTGGACCAGGTTGGGATTTTATGGGAAAAACATATACCGAACAAGAGCTAATAGATTTTTCTCAATATCCGGAATCATTTAGCTGCATTCCTACCTCAATAAATCAAATTTTAAATACTGAAAAATTGATTAAAGTATATCCAAACCCGGTAAATCAATTTTTGAAAGTAGAACTTCCTTTTTATGAAAATGATCAGGTACATATTACGATATTAAACATCTCAGGACAAGTAGTTTATGATGAAATTAAAAATAATGTTCATGAAAATGAATATCTGAAAATAAACATAAACAGCTTACAAAATGGTTTGCATGTATTAACTATTAAGTCAGAGGGATCAGCCTATGAGCAAAAGTTTATTAAAGTGTCAGATTAAAAATAGTCCCGATTTTTCTTCAGAATGTTTTTACTGAGTTAGGTTTTTAACTTTAATATTTATTTCCTTAATTTTGTTTAGCTCTAATGCAATTATCTGAAAACAATATAAACACCAAAAAAACTTCATGATGTATCCTTTTCTTTTTTGTTAGTAAGTAATGATTGCTGTAAAAATTAAACCATAACCCAAATATCATGAAAATTGACTTTAGCAGAAACCTCTCATTTTCTATGGTGAGAAAACGAAATGCTAAACTCATCGCATTTTTTATGTTTATGGGGATGATGTTGAGTTTTTTGCCTACTAATGCTAAAGCATGTTCAACATTTTTTTTACGAAATGGTAATCATATTGTTTGTGGTAGAAATTTTGATTATTCTTATAAAAATTACCTGATTTTTGTTAATAAACGAAATGTTACTAAAACAGCATTACAATATGAGGGTGAGTTGGTTGAAACACCGGCTGTTTGGACTTCAAAATATGGTAGTGTAACTTTTAACATGTTTGGAGCTGAAGTTCCTGCTGATGGAATGAATGAGGCAGGTCTGGTTATCAGTACTCTGATACTGGAACAATCGGAATATTCAGTTATCCCCAACAAACCTTCCATTTCAATTGATCAATGGATACAATATATGCTTGATAATTTTGCTACGGTGGAAGAAGTTATTGATGGCTGTTCACAAATAAATATTCGGTATAATCCCGGTGATTATTGGCGGTTACATATTTTGGTTACTGATAGTAACGGAACCAATGCAACAATTGAATTTCTTGAAAGTGAATTGGTTGTTCATACCAAGGAAACTTTAGAAAAAAAAGCGATTACCAACAGTACATATGAAAGTTCTATTGCCTATTATCAGGCAGGTGAAATAGTAGGTAACCCATTATCATCATTAAACCGGTATTATAAAGTAGCTGAAATGCTTGATAACTATAATAATGAAAACCCTGTTGATTATGCATATCAAATAATGGATTATGTGGCACAAGCCTTTACACAACGCAGGATTGTATATGATATTAGTAACCGAAGAGTCTATTTATGGTCATCAGATAATAATAATATCCGGTATTTTGATTTTAGTTCTTTTGATTTTTCGTGTGAAAAATCTGTCATGATATATCAGGAAAACATAGCCGATACTGATGATATAAGTGGACAATTTGTTCCTTATACGCAACAAATTAATGTGGATTTTATAGAAGATGGTTGGCAATTTCTGAACAAATCGTATACTGAAGAAGAGTTAACCGACTTTTCTTTATATCCTGAATCATTTGATTGTTTTTTTATTGATGCGGGAGAAGATGCTGTAATTTGTGATAATTCTTTTGATTTATATGCTAATGAAGCTTTTTTATATTCAGGGCGATGGTCGGTTATGGCAGGCTCTGGTGTACTTGACAATCCCACAGTATATAATACTACCGTCAGGAATTTAAGCTCCGGTGAAAATATTTTAAGATGGACTTTGAGTAATGAATTAAATAGTTATCATGACGAAATTGCTATCAATAATAATAAAACGATAGCTCATGCCGGAAGTGATCAGGAAATTTGTGTAGATTATTTTCAACTTAATGCGAACGTAACTCCTAAAACTGCAAGTGGATTTTGGACTGTTGTTACAGGTCAGGGTATTATTACCAATTTAACAGCTTACAATTCTATTGTTACTGAAATTGGTTCAGGTGAAAATGAATTTCAATGGACAATTGTTAACGGTAATTGTGTGAATTCCGATATTATTAAGCTTACAAATAATTTTGTTTTGGCAGTTGCAGGTGAAGATCAGCTGGTTTATACCGATTCAGCGTTTTTGTCAGCAAATGTTCCAAATAATGGTGAAGGAGAGTGGATAATACTCGAAGGAGATGGAATAATAGAAAACAATCTCAATAATGAAACGCTCGTTTTTGGCTTTAGTGCAGGCATAAACAAATTTAACTGGATCATTACAAATGGTAATTGTTCTGATCAGGATGAACTTGTTGTTACCTACGATAAAAAGACTGCCATAAGCCAAATAATTGATAATAAAAAAATACCCAAGGTATATCCTAATCCTGCTAATCAATTTTTGAACGTAAAACTTTCTTTATTTGAAAATAAGCATGTAAATATTTCCATCTTTAGTATTTCAGGGCGGGTGGTTTATGATAAAGACTTAAGATATGTTTATGAAAGTGATATTGAGAAAATTGATATAAGCAGCCTGCCGAATGGTTTATATATATTAAGTGTTAATACAAGGAATACGACCTATAAACAAAAATTTATTAAAGTTTCAGATTAGGATAACTGCGTTAAATTTCCAGATGTTGAATTATTAGGTTTGGGTTGGTACTTATATTAGATCTAATTTTGGATTTTCTAACCTAGCGTAATCTGCACTATTGCAATTTCCTTTTTTTATACAAATATTTTATAGTTTAAATATTTATAATTAACTTTGCAGTACAAAGTGCTATACATAAAAAATTAAATTATTTTCTGTATTGAATTAAATTTGATTTGAATTTCTGCCTTGAGTATTTAATAAGCAGGTATTTTATAGACTTTAGCATTTTTATTAAAAAAGCCCTTAGTCAGCAAATAATGCAGGTTAGGAATTGCAATGTTTTAAACTTGTTCTTTCACAACAAGTTCTTTGTCGAATATAAAAAATAAATATTTTTTTTGAATTAATACTTTGAAAAACAAAGTGCTTTCATTAATAAAAAATTAGAACTTATGGATAATCAGGAAAAAACAAAATCAAACGGATTATATTATGCAGGATTAATAGGCATAGTTATAACATTCACCCTTTATTTGTTGGAAAGAACAAAACTAGCAAATAATACAGCTAATTTTGGCGAAAGCTTCTTCTTTTTTATAAATCATGCCATTTCAATAATATATTTTCTTGCTATTGTTATCAATAACTTCCATATGAACAGATGGAGGTTTTTGCGCATGGATAAACGACATTTTATTAATTTTATAACGATCTTTTCAATTACTGCATTTACTTTAAATGAATCAATTCCTATATTCTCAAGATATGTAAACTGGGTTAATATTGTTTTAATCCTTACATTTTTTTCACTTCATCTACTTATTTATATAAATAAATTCCCAAAGATATTTTCATTTGCCAACTACTTATTATTGGGCTTGGCCAGCATAAACACTCTTTATTTTAGTATTTTCCTGTTACCTTACTTGCCAATAGGTTTATTTGGCGCTATTTTTTTCGGTATTTCACTTTATCTGTTTGCCCCTATTTTGCTTTTTATAACAATTATTTACCAGTTTTTAAAAACCGAAAGTAAAAATACAGACATTTATGCCTACATAGCCGGATTAATTATTTCAATCCTGATAATTGCCTCATTCTTGTATAAATGGCAAAAAACTGAAAATAAAATACATCAGGCACATGCTGCTTTAATAACCCGACCCGAAAATAAATTGCCTAAATGGCTATTAATCAGCCAAACCCTGCCTGACGATGCATTTACGCAAAAAATAATAAGCAGTAATCTACAATACGATAATATCGAATCATTTGACAACTGGTCTGGTTTTCCATCAAACTCATTGAATGACAATACGGAACATGACCCGTTAATAATTATTGCACAAATAATCTTTGGAAAGTTTTCATTAAGTAATGATGATTGTTTGAAAATAATTGAATCTCAATATGATGCCAGACATCTTACTTACCGAAAACTTTGGAGTGCTAAGGATTTATCTACAACCAGCGTATTGAATAATATCAGGGTTTTTCCTGATTATCGTCTGGCATACATAGAAAAAACTATTTCAATACGAAATAATAGCCGATCACAATGGAGCCAACAGGAGGCACTTTACACTTTCAAATTGCCGGAAGGCTCTGTAGCTTCTTCATTATCTTTATGGATTGATGGTAAAGAAGAAAAATCACGCTTAACTACTAAACAAAAAGCTGATAGTGCTTATACAACAATAGTAGGCCGGGAACGGCGCGACCCGGCCTTACTGCATTGGCAGGAGGGAAATACGATTACAGTTACGGTTTTTCCCTGCACAGTTAAAGAAGAAAGGATTTTCAAAATTGGTTTCACCATCCCTTTACAGAAAAAGGATAATCAACTGATTCTTAATAAAATTGCATTTGAAGGTCCCGATTTTTCCAAAGCCAAAGAAACATCTGTTGTGATTTTTGTCGATACTAATAAACAATCTTTTCAGCTACCAAATGGTTTTGCTTATGAGGAAGAAGGAAAATACTCCTATTCGGGCAACTATAATGAAGATATGGTTATTACATGCAATTTGCCGGCCTTATCTGCAAAGTCTTTTTCATTCAACAACAAAAGTTATTCAATGAAAGAGATGAGCAGGCAAAAAGCTAAATTCAACCCTGGAGATATCTACCTTGATGTAAACAAAAGCTGGACTGAGGCTGAATTTAATAAGGTTTATGCGACATATAAGAATAAACATATTTTTGTGTATTACGATAAACTTATAAAACTTGATGGCAAAAATAAAAATCTATGGTTCAGAAAGTTAAATAAGTTCAATTTCAGTCTGTTTCCTTTTGGTGAAATTAAAAATGTGCAAAATTCATTGGTTATTTCAAAATCTACAGGAAAATCACCAAACCTGGGGGATATTAAAAAAACAGAATTTGCAATAAACCTGAAAAAGTTCCTGGCTGGTACAAATAAAAAAATTAGGATATTTAATATTGGAAATGGACTATCACCATATTTAAAAACACTTAAAGAATTTGGTGTATTTGAAATGTATAAAGGAAACATAGAGGGTTTGAATACAATTTCAGAGCAAAAAGAATTTTTTATATATAAAAAATCTGAAAACTCTGTTGCACTTGAAGTTTCAAACTGTGAAATTATTATGAACGAAACTAATTCTGTTTCTAAGGCTCCTGACCATTTAATGAGGCTATTTGCCTATAACAAAATATTAGAGCAAACAGGAAAAAATTACTTTGATAAGAAGTTTTCATACCCTGATACTTTAATAAATATAGCCAATGAGGCCTATGTTGTTTCGCCTGTATCCAGCCTTATTGTACTTGAAACTTTAAAAGATTATGAAAGGTTTGATATTGATAAAAATAAAAAGAGTTTACTAAATGCTTCAACAAAATCATCGGGGGCTGTACCGGAACCACATGAATGGGCTTTAATAATTTTAACATTAGGGTTTGTGGTGTTTTTAGCGGTGAAAAAACGTTTTCTTTAAGATTAAAGATTTAACAACTTGGAAATTTATAAACTAAAACATAAGATAGCTTTCAAATATAGTATTGCATTGGTTTTAATATTACTTGCAACGGCAGTAAGTATCCAAAACCTTGCTTTTTATTTGAATTTCGATTTTAATTTTATTCTATCACTTTTGGTAGTGCCATTCGTTCTTTTTGTGAAGCATAAGAATGTTTTTTCAATTAGATATGGACTCTTAAGCTTGCTCTTTCTGGGTCTTTATCCAATATTGAAAATACAGTCTATGTTTTTCTTTGGTTATACTTTTTCCCTGCTCTTTATTATAGAAAGTACTTTAGGAAAACTAAATAATCTCCCTTTTTTTCTACTGGTGTTACTTTCACCATTAGCCATATTTATTTTTGAAGTATTCGGGTTCCCAATCAGGCTACAATTAACGGAAATTGCAGCCAACAGTTTAAGTACATTTAATAATAGCATCAGTTATTCAGGAAACTTAATATGTTTTAATGGCAATGAATTTAGCGTTGATCCGGAATGTATGGGTTTAAAAATGGTAGTCACGAGCTTTTTAATATCGCTTGTTGTAATTGCTTTTTTCGAAAAGAAAACAAAGAAAAGTATTAGTATCCTATCAATTATCATTATTTTGGTAGTTACAGGTATCCTAATCATTATCAGTAATTTATTTAGGATAATTGGAATAATTCTATTTATGGCTATGCCGGAAACTACCATCCATGAACTCATAGGTATTGTTTCACTTATCGTATATGTTTTAGTACCTGTTTATTTTGTTGTGAAACTCTTTTTCATACATTTTGGCCGGATAGTACTGCCACAGAAAAAAAATAAGAAATCCATTGGAACTTATCCCATAACCATAATTGTTATTTTAATCCTGTTATTTTTTAATTATAACAGGAACAATTATCGAAATACAAATACCAATGAAACAACTAAGGAGTTTCATGTCACGGGATACTCCTGTTCGTTACTAAAAAATGGGGTAAATAAGCTATCAAATGACAGCTCCCTTGTTTATGTAAAACAAAATACCAACTTTTATGGTGCAGACCATACACCCTTAATTTGCTGGAAAGGGAGTGGATACAAATTCAAAAACGAACAAGTTATCACAATTAGTAAGCAAGAGGTGTTTTTGGCTGAGTTACAAAGTGAAGAGGGTAAAGATAAATTATTTACAAGTTGGTGGTACGATAACGGTAAGGACAAAACCATCAGTCAGTTTGAATGGCGTTGGGCAATGTTAAAAGGAGAAAATGCATTTAACTTAATGAATGTAACAAGCTACAACAAAGAACAATTAATTAAAGAAACAGAAAAAATGCTAAACAAGGATTTGTTTTTGCGATAAAACCTTGTTCTTGTTGTAAATATAATGGATTTGCAAAAGTAGGTCTATTTTATTTTGAATTCAAAGGGACCAATATCAAAACCTGAACCTTGGGGGCGCTTAAGCCCTTCAAAGTCAAAAAGTACAACTTTAATCGTTTTTCCTGCATCAATTGCAGGAGAGCTTTGTAAAAGGTGGTAATTGCTTTTACCAGATTCTCCTGTATAAGTTACAAACTTTGGATTAACACCTTTCAGTTCGTTTGATTGCACGGCAGGCATCAATCTGGGAACAGAACCATCAGAATTCCAGGCTATGTTATAATCAACAATTCCTTTACCACCTTTTATTTTTCTATGTTCCGGATGGCAATCTACTGTAATATTATTATACACCTTATAATTATTGACATTTAACAAGGACATTGAAACACCCCAGGATTTTTCATTTAAGTTTGCTTTAAAAATATTATTGTAAATAAAAATGTCGTGATATTTGCCAGTATACATGGAAATGCCAATATCCCTAAATTCAAATATATTGTTGCGAATTATTAAGTTATGAGCACCTTTACCTTTCATTGCATCCAACATTATTCCTTTGCCACTCGCATGCTTAATTCTAATATAGTTACCTTCGATAACGGTATTTGACATTACAGGATAGCCTTTAGGACCATCATCCCAGGATTGGATACCATCTACATGAGGATCGACATTTCCTTTATCGTTGGGATCCCCAATATCCAATATTGTGTTAGAACGGATGATATGATTGTAGCCAAATATTCGCAAACCGTCTGCATCGGACCCTGTCCATCCGGGTTCATTACCCTTTGGGTGATATTGAACCGTTCGTGTGATTTCATTGTTTTCCACTAATCCATTTATACCTTTGAGACTAACACCCCATTGACCATTATGTTCAAGTTTGTTGCCAATTATTTTGGCATGGCTTGCACCATAAGTGACACTAATTCCACCAATTGGGCATTCATGTATATAACAATTTAAAACATTTAAATATGAATAACCACGGGAAAGTATGCCTGTCCAGTTAAGGGTACTAGCTTCAATATCGAAACCATCAATAGTAATGTATTCTCCCTGTATCTGAAATCCAAGACATTTTGCGGCGTGTAATTTTTCCGAAGTGATATTAATTCTTGAATCATCTGCTGTCCCCTTGTTTTTTACAATAACGTATTCCTTGTAGAAGCCGGGTTTTACAACCAATGTTTCACCTGGTGATATACTATTAGCACCTTTTTGGATGCTATACCATGGTAAAGCCGCTGTTCCAGGGTTTTTATCATTACCATTTTTTGCAACATAAAATGTACGCTCTTTGGAAACCAAATTCTCTTTATTATTGTCCAATATGTGCTGAGTTCCAACTAAAATCAACAAGTATATGGAAATAAGTTTTAAGGTATAAATTGTCATCACTTGAATTTTTTTATTTAAAATTTTATTTTTAAAAGAGAAAGCTAAAGTTACGATATATTTCTCATTTTATAAATGCTTGTTTACTGTTTTCTTCACCTGAATTTTAGCCTATCATTTTGATTATTAATGAACAATCCTTAAATTTATTGGAAATTAAATTTGAAATAGTAGATTAAGTTTATTGGTTAATTCTCTACGGTTAGCTATATAGCTATATAGCAATATGCAATTTAATTTGGCTTTGGTTTAAATATTTTATGATATTTAATGAGTTAATTCATTGCACTTAATGACCCCTAAATCCCTTGAAGGGAGACTTTAATAAAGATGTTCTAGCATTGCTTAGAGTTTAATGATATGCTCAGAGCTAAAGACCCTTTCAGGGGTTTGGGGTCAATCTGGTGTAAGCCTTTATCATAGAAAACCCAAACCTGCGCTATTAACTAAAAACCATGGCAACACACACTAAAACTTACATATCAATTCTTATTACAATATTTCTCATTGCCTGCAACCAGCAAAAAACTGATACAGATGAAACGCCCCGCCTATACCCCGAACCTATAACTGTAAAACTCAATACGGAAGAAGGTTATTCTATAAATCAACTTACTGGTGACAGCATTGAGCCTATTATAAATTCATTTGGTGATACTGTAATTACAGGTAAGCCAATTCCCGTAAAAGGAAAACATATCCACCCCGACAGTATAAGCAAACCAAAAGTTGTAAAAGCAGGAAACCCAAAAGTCGTCCCGGCTCATACTAATGTACACAAAATACCTGATAACTTAACGGTAATACCAGTAAACGAAGACTCCTTAAAAGTTTGTTATGTAGATAGCATAAACTCTGATTTTGTGTTGGTAAATTCTTATGGTGACACTATCCCGACAGGTATACCTATTCCGGTTAAAGGTAAAGTAATGCCTGCCAGACAACCAAAGCCTGTAAAAGCATTACCACCACGGATGAAACATAATGCGATAAACAACATGCAATATTTAGATATTGAACAAGGCATGGCTTCGTCTTATGTTTGGTCTATATTGGAGGATAGAAAAGGAAACATTTGGTTCGGTACTTGGGAAGGTGGGGTAAGTAAATATGATGGTGAAAGCTTTACGAATTTTACCGAAAAAGAAGGTTTATCTCACAATATTGTATTATCAATAATAGAGGATAAAAACGAAAACCTTTGGTTTGGCACCTATGGAGGAGGGGTGAGTAAATACGATGGCGAAAAATTTATACATTATACTGAAAAAGAAGGCCTATCTAAAAATTTTGTCTATTCAATACAAGAAGACAAGGATGGAAACCTTTGGTTTGGCACGGGGGGGGGTGGAGTTAGTAAATACGATGGCAAAAGCTTTATACATTACACAAAAAAAGAAGGTTTATCCAGCAATTACATATATTCAATACAAGAGGACAAGAACGGCAACCTTTGGTTCTGCACCTTTGGAGGGGGAGTATGTAAATACGATGGCGATAGTTTTACACATTATACCAAAAATGAAGGCATATCCAACAATAATGTCGTTTCCATACTAGAGGACATGGACGGAAACCTTTGGTTCGGTACTTGGGAAGGTGGAGTAAGTAAATATGATGGCGATAGCTTTACACGTTTTACTGAAAAAGAAGGTCTTTCCGGCAATGGTGTCTTATCAATATTAGAGGACAAGGGTGGAAACATTTGGTTTGGTACAAATGAAAATGGGGTAAGTAAATATAATGGAGAAAGCTTTACACATTATACAAAAAAAGAAGGCTTATCCAACAATTTGGTATGGTCCATATTAGAGGATCGGGACGGAAATATTTGGTTTTGTACTGAAGGTGGTGGGGTAAGTAACTATGTTAGCAAAAGCTTTACATATTATACTGAAGAGGATGGCTTATCTGGCAATTTTGTTTTGTCTATACTTGAGGACAAGGATGGAAACCTTTGGTTCGGCACCTCAGACGGAGTTAATAAATACGATGGCAAAAGCTTTATGCATTTTAGCAAAAAAGAAGGCTTATCCCACAATTATGTCAGGTCAATACTTGAGGACAAAGAAGGAAACCTGTGGTTTGGTACCGGGGCAGGTGGGGTAAATAAATATGATGGTAAAGGCTTTTCTCATTATAGTAAAGAAGTAGGTTTATTAAGCAATAATGTTAGATCTATATTAGAGGATAAAAGTGGAAACATCTGGTTTGGCACCTCAGGTGGAGTATGTAAATTTAATGGTGAACGCTTTACGAATTATACCAAAAAAGAAGGTTTATTAAGCAATAACATCAGGTCAATACTTGAGGATAAAATGGGAAACATATGGTTCAGCACTGGGGACTATGGCGTTAGTAAATATGATGGTAAAAGTTTTACACATTATACCGAAAAAGAAGGCTTATCTAATAATAATGTTAGGTCAATGCTAGAGGACAAGAACGGAAACATTTGGTTTGGTACCTTGGGGGGAGGAGTTAGTAAATATGATGGCAAAAACTTTACAAATTATACTGAAAAAGAAGGCTTATCAAATAATATCGTCTGGTCCATATTTGAGGATAAAAGCAGTAATATATGGGTAACTACAGAAAATGGGTTATCACTTTTTACCTATGGGGCGGGTTTTTTTTCTAACACAAAGAATAAGGAAAAAATAGAAAATCGCACCTACGAAATAATACGCTTCGAAAAACAAGATGGTCTTAAAGGAATGAGTTTTTTGGAAAATAGTTCTTTTTTAGATAGCAAAAACCGAATATGGTGGAGTAGTGAAAAAGGCTTAACCATGTTAGATTTGAACAAATTTAAACTGCCGGAATCAACACCTCACATTCAGTTAAACTTAATAGAAATACAACAAAACTTCATAGATTATAGGTTGCTGAAGGAATCTATTTTATCAACTGATAGTAGTGATAAAACTTTGCCAAAAGAATATTATCAGGAGCTTGTTTTAGACAGTGTAGCTAGATTTTATAATTACCCTTTAAATTTTGAATTACCATACAAACTTAACCACTTAACCTTCCATTTTTCGGCAATTGACTGGGCTGCACCACACAAATTAAAATACCAGTATAAACTGGAAGGTTTGGATGAAAAATGGAGCAAACTAAGTGATAAAAATGAAGCAGATTACCGGAATATCCCCTACGGGGAATATGTTTTTAAGGTAAGGGCAATTGGTGCTGCCAGAAAATGGAGTGAAACTTTTGAATATACATTCACTATTCAGCCCCCCTGGTGGCATACATGGTGGGCACGCATATTTTATATAATTGGCGGACTGTTATTAGTTTGGGCTATAATAAGATGGCGTACAGCGAAGCTAAAACAAAACCAGAAAAAACTTGAACAAAAAGTAAAAGAGCGGACGAAAGAAGTTGAAGATAAAAATGAAGAATTGCTTGAACAAAATGAAGAAATAAGAACGCAACGTGACCGCATCGATTCACAACATAAATCCATATTAGATAGTATTTTATATGCCAAACGTATTCAAACAGCAGTTTTACCACGCCAGGCATATATTGATGAAATCCTACCTGAAAATTTTATTCTATTCAAACCCCGTAATGTGGTCAGTGGTGATTTTTATTGGATTAGACGTATTAATCAATATGTTGTTATTGCAGTTGCGGATTGTACAGGTCACGGAGTCCCCGGGGCAATTATGAGCATGCTGGGAATTTCCTTTATGAATGAAA
>JBDLJL010000129.1:0-14723 GCA_039714415.1 Bacteroidota bacterium | reverse complement strand
AACTTAGAACATCTTATCTTCAAATAATTTAAGCTGTTTCGCTTTTCTCTGTTTGAAAATATATTTCCATGAAATATCCAGCATTGGGTAAATACCAAATTTTGAACCTGAGGGATAAGTCCCATAAGAAAATTTATAGCCCCCCAATATCATAAGGCTTTTAGTTAAAGGCATCATTAACATTCCTTTATGTTCAATTGCAAAATCGTCAATTTCTAAACCTACTGAAAGAAAATCAACATCTGCTGAAAAATTAATAAATGAATTCAGGTGACCATCAATATCGACACCAACATACCATAAAATTTCGTTATGATAAATATAAGTTCTGGGATAAATAAGCGGTTTTTCAATTTGAGGTAAAGTATTTTCACCAAACTGATATGCAAACTGAACACCTAACTTTAGAGATAATAAAAAATTTTCTGCATCACAGGTTGTCGCTTTTTTCAAAATTTTACTAACAATAAGCTCATTTTTAAAAGCAAATAAATGTGGTACAACAGAATCAACAGGTATTAATTCAAGATTATCTCTTTTGCGTACGATATTCAAAAATATTGTAGGGTAGTTTACACCATGTACTGAGGCAAGCATTATATCTCTTTTAATCCAGGTTTTCTTAACTTGCCCATTAGGTAAAACAGGAAATATAAAAGGTTGTGCCGATACTTCTAATGTTTTGCTTATCCCATATCGCGCAGGCCTGAAAACACTTATATCCAAATGCCCTTCAGGAATTGTTCTTGCAGTACCAACTGTCCATAATTCATATTGAGCACTAAGGTTTAATGAAGTTAACGAAAACAGAACAATTATACTGAGTTTGGTAAAGCAGGTTCTCATACTTTCAGTTTTTTTGAATATTACTAAGGAAACCTTTAAAAATAGTAAAGTTCAAGGCGCAGTTTACTTTTGTAAATGAGAACATTACGCAGCAAACTCATGAACTCCTTAAAAAATAATTAAAAGAGTTGTGAATAATTTTGAAATTTTGAAGCAACTCAGAACTATTTCTTGAACACATATAAAATTATTTAAAGAAGTGTGAAAAAATTTGCATTTTTAATGATTTCCTAAAAATAAATTTCCCCACTTAAAACCATATTCGCGGTAGCGGGGAAATCATTCTGCTTCAAATTTTTGCCAAGCATATGGAGCTTCTCCTACTTAGCTTCATTCCATAAATCAATTCATTTAAATAACGTTGAAAAACTTTATTTATTCTACTATTCCCTGTCATTTTCTATTTTTCTGTATTAAAATCTCTATTGAATATTGTGGCAACATCCTTAACAGATTCATTTATCGTACGAAATTTAAAATCCAACAATTCAGTAATTTTTTTATTTGAATATCTTGAAATTGAATTTGCTGCTTTTACCGTATCCTTTGTGAGTATAGGTGTAAAACCAGTTATTTTAGTTCGCAAATATTCTATTCGCCAGGCAATTTTAAGCATAAAAGAGCTGACTAAAATATTTGGTCTGGTCTTATTTACTGAATCAGCAATAAGATCAAATAACTCTTTAAAAGATAAATTCTCTGCTGAAATTACAAATCGTTCATTATTAACCGGACTTTCAGTTAAACTTTCCATGATTTTAACAACATCCCAAACATCAACATAGCCAGTTATACCTTTGGTATAAAACTTCAAACCTTTCCACACATTATAAAACAGACTAGGGCTTCCTGTTTTCCAATAACCCGGGCCAAGAATAACTGAAGGGTTCACAATTACAGCATTTAGCCCCTCTGCAATACCTCTCCATACTTCCATCTCTGACAAGTACTTACTTATTTGATAACCTGAATAATCTGAATCAGGTTTACGGAAAGTTTCTTCATAAACAGGACTTTCATCATCGCTAACACCCAGGGCCGCAACCGAACTTACATGACAAAATTTTGCAATATTGTTTTCTAAAGCAGCATTTACCATATTAGCTGTACCATTTACATTATTTTTGATCATTTTTATTTTATCTGATGGCCTAAACGAAACAATTGCTGCTACATGATATACTTTGTCCACACCTTTCATTGCCGCATTCACACTTTCAACATCCAGAATATCAGCATCTACCCATTCAATTTTGTTAAAAATACTTTCCGGATCAGGATGGTAGTAACTAAAAACCTTTTTTACTGTATCCAAATAGCTGCTTGCCCGTTTCATTGCACGTACTTTTTCTCCTTTTTTAATAAGATTAAAGAGTAAATGAGTACCTAACATCCCAGTTCCGCCACTAACTAAAATCATATTGTTTAATTATTTAGATATGTAAAAATAGAACAAAAGATAAAAGATAAAAGCCTAAAGACAAAAAATTCATCAGATTCATTACTTTTGCAGTATTGATATATAGCCGATGCCTTTTGATAATAATACATTTCAGATTCTAGCAAGCTTCGTAAGTGCTTTTATAATTGTTTGGATTTCAGTTCCATCAATTGTTCGGGTTGCAAAAACAAAGCATCTTTTTGATGAACCCGGGGAAAGAAGCTCACATAAATCCAATACCCCAATACTTGGTGGTCTTGCAATATTTGCTGGTTTTGTTTTATCCTCAAACCTATGGATCAATCCCGTTCAACTCGCAGGATTTCAGCAAATTATAGCTGCAACTGTAATATTATTTTTTATAGGTATTAAAGATGATATTTTAGTTACTGCACCTTTAACTAAATTTGCAGGCCAGTTAATTGCAGCTTTGGTTATTGTAATGCTTGGCGATATTAGATTAACTAACTTACATGGCTTTTTTGGAATTGAAGACATTAATTATTACTGGAGCTTTGTTTTAAGTATTTTTACCATTGTCGTTATTATTAACGGATTTAATTTTATTGATGGAATTGATGGGCTTTCAGCATCAATAGGTATTATAACTTTGGGGGCTTTTGGCTATTGGTTTTTGTCAATAAATGAGTTTCAATATGTAATTCTGTCTGTTTCACTTGCCGGCGCTTTATTTGCATTTTTTCTTTACAATGTTTTTGGCGAAGAAAATAAAATTTTCATGGGTGATACCGGTTCATTAATTATAGGCGTAATACTTTCAGTTATGGTTATCCATTTTAATGAATTAAATATTGACAAAAATAAAATATACGCTATTTACCCTGCACCAGCTGTATCTTTTGGTGTATTGATCATTCCTCTTTTTGATACTATTAGGGTGGTTTTTATAAGAATATTTACTGGAAAATCATTGCTTGAACCAGACAAAAATCATCTACACCACCATCTTTTGGAACTTGGCTTGAGCCACATTCAGGTTACTATGATTATTTCTGTGATAAATGTGTTTTTTATTTACCTGGTTTTCAGCTTATCATCATTCATCAGTATCCGAAGGTTATTATTAATAATTCTAATAATTGCGTTATTGCTTTCTTATATTCCACCTATTCTACTTCATCGCAAAAAAAAACTTAATAAATAATCGTATTTTTATACCGATGATTAAAAACTATAGAATAACTAATAAATCCATTTGGCAGGGAAGAATTGACGACTTGAATGATATAGCTTCATTCAGGTGGCACCAAGTTGTTAGTGTTTTTAATTTGAACAATTTAAATGAAACAAATGTAAACAAAAATAAGAAAAGTTTTTGTTTTATTGGTTTTGAATGCAACGAAGGGGTTATTAGAAATTTAGGTCGGGAGGGAGCTGAAAAGGCTCCGGATTATTTGAGAAAAGAACTGGCGAACCTACCCTGGAATGACGATTTAAATATAAATTTATTTGATGCGGGTAATATTTTTTGTACTGATAATGATTTAGAAGAAGCTCAATTTAATTTATCTGAAGCTGTAAAAAAAATTTTGTTACTGGGCATGTTTCCAATCGTCTTAGGTGGTGGTCATGACATTGCTTTTGGGAATTATCTTGGTATAGCTGGATTTGTTGAAAAACTGCAAGATAAAAAGAAAATAGGTATTATAAACTTTGATGCACATTTTGATTTACGGCCTTATAAAAAAACAAAGGGAAGTTCCGGTACTATGTTCCTTCAAATTGCTGATTTATGTAAAAAAGAAAATAAAGCGTTTTCATATTATTGTATTGGTATTCAAACATATGCCAACACAAAAAGGCTTTTTCAAACCGCAAGAGGACTTAATGTTCAATTTGAATTAGCTAAAAATATCAATGAGAGTAATCTCACCAATCTTAAATCAAACATAAATAATTTTATAGCTGAAAATGACTATATTTACATGACCGTTTGTTCAGATGTTTTTTCATCGGCATATGCTCCTGGAGTAAGCGCACCACAACCATTTGGCCTTTTGCCTGAAATATCTCTTGAATTAATAAAACATGTTGCAGCTTCAAACAAAGTGATTAGTTTTGATATTGCAGAAATTGCCCCCCGGTTTGATGAAGATAACCGTACAGCTAAACTGGGTGCAATAATTATTTATGCAATAATTAATACTTTATCAGGAAATAATATCTAATAGTGATGAAAAAACCAGTAACCATATCATTAATAGCATTCCTTTTTATTATTCAGGGGTTTAACAGCTATTCTATTCAAAATCCTTCAGACCAGCCACTTGATGATACCACCAATTCAAAATTTAAAATAACACAATTCCTCAATTTTAATGACTCACTTTTTAACATTCAATTTCGAACATTACCTAATTCGGCATTAAATTATAAAAGGTTCACATTAGTTTCTGACCACAATCAAAATTACATACAATATAATCTTAACAGTAGTATTCAACAATATATTGATGAATTTATAACCGGAACATATTCAGGACTTAAGAATCAGTATGATGCTATTTTGACAGGTCTTAGTCAAATAAAATCATCTGGTTTGAATGAGGAACTTATCGAATACGTTAATGCCACGCAAAAGAAAGAAATATTTCATTCAGTATGGCGTGCGAACCTGGTTCATATCCAAAATGAACTGGAGCTAACTAAAAATATTACAAAAACAACTCAGGAAATGATCAGCCAAGGGTACAATAACTTATCGAAAGACTTATTGCCTTTCATCACGATGTTAATGCTTGAACAAAAAAAATATCATTATGATGATGAAAGAGTTATATTCACAAAGCCTGGTGCAAAAGGTATCATTAATGCAATTCAGATATTAAATTCTTTAGGCACTCTTGACAAAAAAATTGATGCCGGAGTTTGCCGTGATGTCCATGATATGGGTTTACGAATAGTGAGACCCATGTACCGTGTTTATCTAGATGAAAAATACCCAAACAATAATTATAATGTTGATGATTATATATTCCTTCAGGCATGGGTTACTCCATCCTCCCAGCATATAACCCTGGTTGTTCTTGACCCTGTTAACACAAGAAATTTTCATGAATTGGACTGGGGGAGAATATACAAAAAAGAAAACCAGGAAGGGGTTGAGATTGGAAAAATGGTTGGAACAACCATACGGTTATGGCAATTTGACCCTAAAAAGAATGTTACCGGGGCATTCAATATGGTAAAAAACCAGTGGGGCATATTTTTAGATAATAATCTGTTAAAATCTGATGAGAATTGGTCAATAAACGGAATTTATAACCCCCAATACGCTTCATCTGCCAGTTATGAATTAAATACCGAAAAAAAAAGTAAAAAAAGTATCTCCTTAGGAATGTTAAATGCAGGTGAAAAGTCTCTAAGCTATAACTTTAGAAGTAATGCCCATAAAGCTCAAATAACCAAACTTTTTCAATATAGTGCCCTGGTAGGTTTTCAGGCCATGGTAATTGATGATACTCAACGAAAGTCAACTACCATGACTTGGACTGAATGGCATAGTGTAGTAACTTTTTTGAATTCAATACGATATATATCTACTTTAAAGTCAACACCTTTAAAAATAACACCCAATCTAAAAGTAAACCTATATGCACTCTCGCAATTAGAGGTTGTTTGGTCAATAACCCACTTTGAAACAAATGATATTGATTTTGACAATAGTATTCATGCCACCGGTGATGGAAATATTTGGCTAAGCTGGGGGACTGAATTAAATTATAGCCATAACCGGTTTGAATTTGACTTTAAATTTGGGAGCAGAAATTTTTTAATACCAACTGATGTCCGTCTAATGAGTCCAAATCCATTTGAATTAATCCGGCATGCAACAATAGCAAATAGTGGTTCCGGTGTACTTGCACGTATTAAGTATAAAAGTTCCACCTGGCTTTTAGAGCCTGAATTCCGATATGAACAAAATAAAATGGATGCCCGGTTTATGCTTTATTCCTTAAAAGTTTCAAAAACAACCAAAAATAGAAATCAGTTTTTTATAAAAGGTAGTTCATTTAATCAAATTCAGGGACTGGAATATTACTGGTATGCAAAAACAAGGTTTTGGTTTGATACAGGCTTTGAATCATATAAAAAACAATTTAGCATTTCGTTATTTACAGAAGCAATTCAAAATGATTTTCTTACATTTGGGATAAGTTTTAGAAAGTTTTTAAATTAAGATGAATAATATAAAACAAACCGATTTATCAACATACGACAACAAAAGCTACCAACCTGGTAAAAATGGATTGATTAAAATTCTATGGTATTTTACAAATGTTCTTTTTTTTATTAACCCATTAAATCCAATAAGCTCACTAAAAATTTTCCTTTTAAGAGTGTTTGGTGCAAAAGTGGGAAAAGGTGTAGTTATTAAGCCTTCGGTAAACATAAAATATCCATGGCGTTTAAAGATAGGTAATCATTCGTGGATAGGTGAAAAGGTTTGGATAGACAATCTTGCAGATGTTGAAATTGGTGATAATTGCTGCCTTTCGCAAGCTGCAATGTTATTATGTGGAAATCATAATTATAAAAACCCTACATTTGATTTAATAACTGGTAAAATTATACTGGAAAATGGTGTATGGATTGGAGCGAATGCCACAGTAACACCCAGAGTAATTTGTGGATCGCATATGGTATTGACTGTTAATTCGGTGCTAACACAAGATGCAGAACCTTATAGGATTTATTCTGGAAACCCTGCTATACCTGTAAAATTTAGAGAAATATCTTAAATCATGACCATCTCAATTATCACAGCCACATATAACAATGAAAAGACTATTGAACAAACAATTCAATCTGTACTAAAACAGACATACCCAAATATTGAATATATCATAATTGACGGCAAATCCACAGATGAAACTTTGAATATAATTGAAAAGTACAAGAATAAAGTTAGTAAAGTAGTTAGTGAAACAGATAAAGGCATGTATGATGCTTTAAATAAAGGAATAAAAATTGCAACCAGTGAAATTATTGGCTTTTTACATGCTGATGATTTTTATAAAGATGAAAAGGTAATTGAAAAAATTGCGGAAGTTTTTAAAACTAAAAATACAGAATCTGTTTATGGAGATTTAGAATATGTTTCTTCAATAAACCCAGATAAAATAATAAGGCAATGGAAAGCAGAGCCGTTCAGCATAAAAGAATTAAAAAAAGGATGGATGCCCCCCCACCCCACTTTTTTTGTAAAAAGAGAAATTTATAAAAAGTACGGGAATTTTAATTTGAATTATAAAATTGCAGCCGATTATGATTTAATGTTGCGTTTTTTAGGCAAGCACAAAATAAGTACAAGTTATTTGCCTGAAGTGCTTGTTAAAATGAGATGGGGCGGTAAAAGTAACCGTAGTTTGGCTAATATTGTTCAAAAATCAAAAGAAGATTATTTTGCATTGAAAGAAAATAATATTGGAGGTTTTGAAAGCCTGTTTTTAAAAAATTTTAGAAAACTTGGGCAGTTTTTCTGAAATTAAAATGTTCCTTTTTTCATATAATTTATCTTTTTAATATTTTGGCTACCAACAAACTTTAAAAAAGATTTACTTTTGCTTCTTTAAAATAAAAACTCATTACATTAATCTATAATGAAAAAAAGAAAAAAAATTGCCTTAGTAGCCCATGATAACCGTAAACCTGATTTAATAGAATGGGTATCATATAACCGGGATATTCTACTAAAACATAAACTGGTTTGTACCGGAACAACAGGAAAATTAGTTGAAAAAGCACTTATTAATGATGAAATTATTGAAGACCATGAGTTAAATATTAAAAAACTAAAATCGGGACCATTGGGTGGCGATCAACAATTAGGTGCTTTAATCGCCGACGGCAAAATTGATATTATCTTCTTTTTCTGGGATCCAATGAGTTCACAACCTCACGATGTAGACGTAAAGGCATTATTGCGAATATGTGTTTTATACAATGTTCCAACAGCAATGAACCGCTCAACAGCAGATTTTCTCATATCCTCTAGTTTATTTAAAGAAGAATACCAACCTATTATTAAAAATTATCAGGAATACATTGATCGTTCCATTCAGTAAGAACTAATCAACAGTAATTGATTTTGAAACATTCTTGGGTACATCAGGATGTACACCATGGTTTTCAACTTTATTTTTATTCAGATATTTCCGTTTTGTAATTGACATATCCAAGGCTAGAAGCTGTAAGGCTAAAGTTGCTGCAAAAACAAATATATACTTATCATCGGTTTTCGGAATTTTAATAAATTTGAAAAAATAATTATCCTGCCCGGCAGGTTTACCCTCAATTGCTTTTTTAAGGTCTTCATCATCTTCAGCAATAAGAATTATATCCGCACCTCTAATTTTATGAGTGTGAATTTGTGAAATGGTTATTCTTTTATCTCTCTCATCCGGCGGACAAATAAAAATTAGCGGGTAATTTGAGAAATAATTCTCAATGTTAATATGCTCCGTATAATCTTCATATGCTTTTTGATACACTTTCTGTTCATCCAAATTCTCATATTCCCCCTTAAGAATTTCTGCACCATAGTCGCTAAATTTAAAATTCTTCATTAAGGAAATAAATGAGCGAAACTGTTTGTCATTCTTAAAATTATGAGTATAAATATCGTTAAAATAAGCAAGCATATTGGAATGTAATTTTTCCAAGTCATTAAATGAGAAAATAGTATTTTTACCTAAAATTGTATTCGGACCATGCTTAAATTCAGCAGAATCGTATCCTTCTGTATGATTCAATACCACTTCCCTAATTTTCAATGCCCCTTCTTTCGCCACACCAATTAATGAAGTTCCTAAAATATGTAATGAAGGTTTTAAAAATAGCTTTAAGACAACTTCAGTTGTATCCTGCTCAACGGTTTTTAGTGTAAAATCCATAAAATGTTTAATCTTGCCAAGCCTTTGCTTAATAAACTCATCTTTATGATTAACCGCTAATGAAATCAAGTAAAACAACGCAATCTGGCTAATAAATGATTTAGTGGCTGCAACAGCAATTTCAGTCCCACACAATATAGGCAGATAAAAATCAGATTGTTCCTGTGGTATTCTTGAATTTTCATTATTGACTACAGATAATAGTTGCAATTTTTCACCATACCGATTCTGTACATCAATTAAAATATCAACAAGATCCTTTGTCTCACCTGATTGGCTTATCCCAATTATTATATCAGTTTCTTTTAATGATTTGAGATATAAGGATCTAAACATTCCAGGATTTGCCGTTATGACAGACACACCTTCAATATTATTCAGGAAAAGAGCTGCAACCAAAGATGCGTGATAAGATGTGCCAGAAGCAACCATATACACACGAGTACCTTTTTCTTTGGCCTTTTTAAGAATTTTTACTGTTTGGTTTTTATATTTTATTATGGTTCTTTTCTTTTTCCAGATAATCATTATATCAAGAACAAATAATTTTGTAAAATACTCCTCGCCAAAACCCAATAATTCATTTAACAGCGTTGTATCCTCTGATGTAAAACCGATTGAACTGGCTCCTTTTAAAAAGTCAATATTTGTAGATTGTATGGCTTTAAAAACCATATTAAATTCAGGGTTGTTTAAAATCTTAATAAATGCCTTTTTCAATTCATTTTGGTCATAAATATCATACAGCTTTACCAAATCGTACAAAAAATTCCTGCAGATTTTATAATTATCCTCAAAAATTTTATGATATTTTTTCTCATAGTCTTCAAGCAGGTAATACTTCATTATCGTATCCAGGTTTGCCGCTGAAGTATAGATTTCTTGTTCCATATAATAATTGAAACGAGGCTGTAAAGCAATATCGTAAATATTAAGCCTGGAACGTTTTAATCCCGGTTTATGTTCTTTATTATTATTAATTGAAAAAACAGTGAAGTCATCATGGGTAAAATACAAAGCCTCACCTTCAGATAAAGGTATAAGAAATCTCGTTTTGGAAAGCACCGAAGTCAAATCAGAACTCACAACAATAAACTCACCATTAGTATCTTTGCCTTTTCCGGCATATAATGATGAACCTGATTTTATAGCAAATACACCAGGAAACTCAGGGGCAGTAATACAAGCCGCATAAGAACCAACAGCCCTATCTTCAGCTTTTCGTATAGCCTCTTTAAAGATTGAAATTTTTTCCTCTAAAGTGGAAGGTTTCTTAATAGCTAACAGTTGTCCATAATAATGTTCAATTAAATGCACAAGCATCTCTCCATCATTATCAGAAACAACATTATGTCCATTTTCTAATAAAAGTTCTTTTAGTGTATCAGTATTTGAAATATTACCATTGTGCGCACCAACAATATGACATTTACATTTTACTTCATGAGGCTGTGCATTTTCATCAGTAACTGAACCATACGTTGCCCAACGTACCTGGCCAATAAATTTTTGACCTGACCTTTTACCCATTTCAAGTTCTTCAGTCACAATTGAGGGGGCGCCAACTTTTTTAAGCAGAACCAGTCTACCTGATTTCTTAATAAATGAAGCCCCGGTACTATCATAACCACGATATTCCAGTTTTTTTAATAAAACGCTGGCTACATTTCCAAGGCTTTTGTTGTCCTTTTCATAAACAATTGAAACTACACCACACATAACTTATTAGATTTTTTAGGTTTTATTTTTTTCAAATATAATAAGAAAAGAAAGTATATGGAGTAAAAAAGGCTGCCCTTTTGAGGCAGCCCAGAAAATTTATGTGACTTTAAATCTTATTGAAATAAAGCTTTGAAAGTTTCATTTTCAAAATACTTTAGGAATTCTCTGTCACCTATTGCATATGCTTTAATTTCAGAAGTTTTTGAAATTGCAGTACCTAAGTTAGAGAAAACAGCAAGATCCTTGCTTTGTTTGGCAGCAACAATTGATTTAAGATAGTAAACCCATCCGTTATCAACATCACCTAATGCATTTAATGTCGACTCAGCTTCAGCATTTTGTCCTGCTAGAGTTTGAGCTAATGCTTTATTAAATGAATTCTCACCACCAAAGTTTTGAATAGCCTCATTATATTGACCATCTTTAATATTGATAATACCTTTATTATAATCAACATTCGATGATTTACAACCGGCAGCTTTAGCATCTGCAAAATATTTATTTGCTTCTTCAACATTACCGTTTGTTAACGCAATAGCACCTAAATTAGCAAGAACAGCGCCATTATTAGCTTTAATTTCATTTGCTCTTTCAAATGCTGCTTTTGCATCATCCATTTTATTTTGCCCAGCATAAATAACACCTAAATTATTGTTTGCAACATAACAATCATTATGTTTGCTAATGGCTGTTTTATAAAGAGATTCTTTTACTGCTACATCTTCAGTTAAAGTAGCTGTATAAAGAAGTTCTTTTAATTTTAAGGTGTCAGGATTAGAAGCTAAAGCCAATAATTCTTCATCAGTTTTTACTTTTGACTGATAGTTAGCTTTAATAACTGATCTTCTTAACTGAGGTAAAATATCATCTTTTAACTGAGTATAAGCTTCAGAAATATTTTTAATCTCTCTTTCACGTACTTCAGGATCTGAATACATTGAAAGAACTCTTAAAATTAAATCTTTATCCTGAACGGTAGATGCTTCAACTTCCTTCTTAAAACCATCCCAGTCTTCAGTTGGAGTAGTTTCTTTTACAACAAAGTCAGCTTCTTTGGTTACAGTAGCTTCTGATTTTTTTAATGATTTAGTAATGTAGTTCTGAGCTGATTTTCCCCTTCCTTCAACAAGTTTAGCATTTAAATCTTCTGGTCCGTCAGGAGATGCATAACTTGAAATCTCAACGTTTACTAATTCGTTATCTGACTGATCAGTAGTAGAAGTTAAAAGTTCAACTAATTTTGTAACTTCATCTTTCTTTAATTCTGAACTGCGAATATCAGACTTTTGAATTACATAATGGATAACGGCTGTCTCTAAATCAGCTATTTTTGCTTCCATTTTTACAGGAATATCAACAAATTTTGCCATACTTTCAACAAGCAATGGAGTAACAATAATACCATCAGCAAGTTTAATTGTAATTAAATCAGCTTCCTCATCACCTTTTGATGCTTTTCCCCTGAACTCCATATCTGATATTCTCATATCATCAACATATGGGATGGTGTCAGTATAACTAAAGCTTCCGCCTTCTTTCCAGGAAATAACTGGGTTATTGTCTTCATACTTTTCACCTTGCAATGTTTTTGTTTTAAACAATGTTTCACCATTAGCATATTTTAAAGCAGGTGTAACAACAAGTAAAGCATTTCTATCAAAATACTTAGGTGGAATAGTACCTTTAATATCGACAGCAACTTTTCCAGCATGCATTTCAAGAGGGTTAGGTGTAACGGTATACTTGATGTCTTTGGCTTTATCTGCCATCTTGTCCAGTCCACCACAGCTACTTAAAAGAAAAACTGCAACGACTAATGATACCAGGTAATTAAATGTAACTTTCTTCATAATAGATAAATAAAATGTTTGACTAAAAGAAATTTCGGTTAATATATTTATATTGCAAATCTATATAATGTTTTTTATATATAAAACCTATTGTCCAGTTTTTTTCAAATTAAGATTAATTCTAAAAAACAAATAGCTAAAAAAGTATCACATTATAAAATAACCCTGTTAATTCCAACAGGGTATTCCTTATTAAAAATAACATCGATAATGGCTTCAAAATCAGAATTATTATCAACAAAATTTATGTTGTTTGTATCTATAATAAGAAATCTTAAACTTTTTTCCTGCTTAAAATACTCAAAATAGTTTTTTCTCAAAGTATTCAAATATTCAGCCTCTATTGTCTGCTCGTAGCTTCTTCCCCTGTTTTTAATATTTTTCAATGCATTTTCAGTACTTAAATGAAGATACACGTACAAATCAGGTTTTGGCAGGCTTGAGTGAATTATATCGAATAGTTTCCTGAACAAATTATATTCATCGTCAGACAGGGTTGATTTTGCAAAAATTAATGATTTTGGGAAATAATAGTCTGATATTAAAAAACTCTTAAATAAATCACCGGTGGTCAATTCCTCTTTTAGCTGTTGATAACGTTCAGCCAAGAAAGATAATTCCAGGGGAAAAGAATATTTATCCGGATTATCATAAAATTTGGGGAGAAAGGGATTATCAGCAAACTGTTCAAGTATTAGCTTGGAATTATATTTTTCAGATATTTTTCTTGACAAGCTTGTTTTGCCTGCACCGATTAATCCCTCGATTACGATAAATTTGTAGTTCATTTTATATTGGCAATTAGTATGTCAGTAACTGGTAAGGCTCTGGTTTAAGTATTCTGGGGATGCTAATAATTATCTTTTATGTGTTAGTTTACAGGTAATTAGTAATTGGAAATTCGAAATTAAAAATAGGTATCAATTAAGATCAATTACTAATTGCTAGTATCCCAATCACTTACTAGACATGTGTATTGTAGATATTAAAAGTATCCCAGACAATCTAAACCAGAGCGGCTGATCATTAGCGCACCTTTACACTAATGACCAAAATTACCAGTTACAAATTACTATTTTAGTCTGAATAAGGCGTAATTCCCATATTGTAAAAAGCAAATGCCCATAAATCAACATATTCCTCTATACGTTTTGAAGTGGGTTTACCTGCTCCATGTCCAGCTTTTGATTCGATACGTATCAGAACCGGATTGTTTCCAGTATAAGTTGCTTGTAATGCTGATATGTATTTAAAAGAGTGAGCTGGAACAACCCTGTCATCGTGATCAGCAGTTGTAACCATTGTCGCAGGGTATTTACTACCAATAGGAATGCTATGTATTGGTGAATACTTATGAAGATATTCAAACATTTCTTTATTATCTTCACTTGTACCATAATCAGCAGCCCAATAACGTCCAATAGTAAATTTATGATATCGTAACATATCCATTACACCTACTGCCGGTAAAGCTACCTTAAATAATTCAGGACGTTGATTTGCAACTGCACCAACTAATAATCCACCATTTGAACCACCTTGTATTGTTAATTTTTCTGATGATGTATATTTTTCACTTATTAAATATTCTGCTGCAGAAATAAAATCATCAAATACATTTTGCTTCTCCATTTTCGTACCAGCTAAGTGCCATTCTTCACCATATTCACCACCACCACGCATATTTGCCATTGCAAATATACCATTGTTTTCCAGCCAGATTAAACGAGTAACACTAAACGATGGGGTTAAACTGATATTGAATCCACCGTAACCATATAATAATGTAGGGTTAGTTCCATCGAGTTTTAATCCTTTTTTATGAACAAGAAACATTGGTACTTTTGTCCCATCTTTACTTTTTACAAATACCTGCTTGGTTTCATATTGATCCGTATCAAAATCAATATCAGGTTTTGTATAAATTTCATAAACATTATTAGCAAC
>JBDLJL010000128.1:0-14869 GCA_039714415.1 Bacteroidota bacterium | reverse complement strand
TCATGAGATCGCTTCGCTAAGTTTGCAGTTTTTTTTAATTTGAAAAAGAACAAAATAACTGCCTTATAATTGTAAACTTTATTACTGAACAAGCACTAATATCCCAAACTGGCTAAACCAAAACCAAAAAGGTATTGTTAATAATAAAATTAATTCTGCCTTTTCAGTGATATTTGTTATTTTTGAAGCTTTTAAATTGAACCGTGCAAATAGATTTTCACTATAATACAATCAGGGTTTTGATGGAGAAAACAGGTTTTTCACCGGAAGATGCCCAAATTATTGCTTACGCCTCCCAATTTGTAGATGATGCAGTAGACCACAAAAAAATGAAGGTTAACGGTCATTTGGAAATTTTGTCAAGACGGTTTACCGATGAAACGTTTAACCCTGTTTGTTCAGCCCATAGAGGACTTCAATTTTTAAAAGGATTTAAAGATGAAGTTCAAAACAAAATATATCTGCCTTTCCATTTTTTACCTGATTTGGAATCAATAAAAACCAAATCAGAATCTCACATTGTAAAACCAAACGGGAAACTGGCCAGGAAGCTTGTTATGGATGCCCAGACTGAACTAAGTAAAAGCACAGGTGAAAAAAGAATAATGAACCTTATACGTTTAGGTATTGCATTACATGTTTACGCTGATACATGGGCACATCAAAATTTTTCAGGCAGGCACAACCCTAAAGAAAACGATATTAACAATATTGAAATTTTCCAGGATGGAAAATGGGAAAAAGTATCATTAATAAGCCAAATTGAATACAATACGCTACCTGATATTGGACATGCTGAAGCTGCCTCTTTCCCAGATCAATCACATTTAAAATGGCGATACCTTAAAAATAGCACAGGCAAAATTCATGAAAGAGATAATACTGAATTATTTATCGAAGCAGCAGCAAACATCTTTGATATTTTTAAAGGTATACAAAAAGATATATCATGGGTTGATATTAAAGTTAAATTATTTGAATGCTTTTCATTCGAAGCAGATTCAATTGAAGAAAAGTTCAAAAAATTTCAAAAGGTATTCCCTGAAATTGGTTTTTTCTATGATGAGAACCAATGGCGTAATGAAGCAATAAGAGTTACCAAATCGAATAAAATAGTTAAAATACTCAAAGAAGATAAGCCAACTTATGTACTGGGTAGTGATAAAAAATGGTTTTATTTTCATTTAGCAGCACTGGAACAAAGAGAGTATGTTATGAGTTTAATAAAAAATAATTAGCTGAAAATATTCTTGCATTAACTACTTCATTAATTAAAACCTGAATTATTCTATAACTATTTCATCTACAAAAAGCCATGCTTTACCACCAGCAGAAGAATGCCAGTCAGGGCAATGATTTTGATTTTTGGCAAGCACTTTCACATATCTGCATAAATGATCAGGTTCTATATTAAAATGCTTAATTTCAGGAGTTGCCTTTAACTTTTTCTCATTATCAAATTCAACAGTTTCAATCAACTTAAAATTTTCACCATCATTTGAAATATAATATTCAATGGTTTTTGGACAAAATATCCAGTTACTGACATCCTATAGAAATGTTAAGGCAATTTTGTTAACCTTTTGAGTACTACCCAAATCTACAACAACATTCAAATCTGTTTCTTGATACCCCTGCCACTGTGTTGACTTAAAGTAATAATTACCCCATGTATAATCAATCAACCCCTCTGCCCCACTACTCGTGTATTTTGCATTATAGTTACTCAACAATTTAATTCTCCTGCCTTTTGGTTTTTTAAAAAAGTCAACAACAATTACAACACTGGGGCTCATCCCCTCTTTTATAGTAATTGCCTTCACTGTTGTGGTACTTTTAATCACCAGGGGTGTCTTATATAATAATTTTTGATCTGATGGTTCTGAACCATCTAATGTGTAGTAGATTCTAGAATCTTCAACAACTGATTCTAATGCTACTAATAATGAATCTTCAAAACTGGTGGTTTTGCGATTTCATTTTCATGAGAAAACAAGGAAGATCTTATTTCAGTATCTGTTTTGACTTTGCCTGTTCCCGGAAACAATGTGAAACTACCATACTCTGACATCACAGCCCCACTTGGATAATGACTTGCCCTAAAGCCTTAGATCTTTGCTTTTTCCCCTCTTCATACCTATAAGGAATTGCTCCTGTAGTAGTTTGCGGAGTCCATTCTGTCATAGCAAAAGGTGGACAAACACCGGGATAAGTATGTCCTTCAGCAAGCTCGAGCCCTGCCAATTGTATCTTTCCTGACCAGGGTTGTGTACCTATCAGCGTATTAACATATTTAGTCAAATCCTGTTTCTCTATTTTCTCGTTTTTATCTATATCATTACAGGAAAACAGTAATGTTAATGCTATTATTGCAGATAAAAGCAGGTTATTCACATGATTTGTTCCAGGCTTTTATTGCTTATGCTCTATGATATTTTGTTGTCCTATAACCATATATTGCAATCACCACAAAACTTATAAATGGTAATATAAAAGAAAAATTCACAGCAGGCAAACCGGCGACTGTTCCTAAATCAATTATTGATCCTTGTAATGGTGGCATTAATGCACCACCCACAATAGCCATAACCAATCCTGCTGCGCCAAGTGTTGTATCATCTTTTAAGCCTTCAAGCGCAATTCCATATATAGTAGGAAACATCAAAGACATAAATGCTGAAGTCGCTATTAAACAATATAAACCACCCATTCCCTGGATAAAAATTGTTCCAAGCATGGTAATCATCCCACCAATAGCAAATATAGTCAATAACTTTTTTGAATTCACGTATTTCATAAGGAAAGTACTTATAAAGCGTGACGACAAAAAGATACTCATTGCCAGAATATTATAATTTTGGGCTGTTGCCTTTGAAATACCCAGGTTGTCAGCATATTGAATAATAAACGTCCAGCTCATAATTTGTGCTGCCACGTAAAAAACCTGGGCAATTACCCCCTCCCTGTATTTAATATTCTTTATCAGTCTTTTGAATGAATCCATTGCACGGATTGTATGGTCAGCATCCTTACGAACAGGCATTTTGGCAAAGGCGATTATCACAAACATTAATATTACCACAAAACCAAGCATTACATAAGGATCACGAATAATTGCCAAATCATGTGTGCGGATACCCGCTTTTTCAGCTGCACTCAAAGTTTCAAAAACTAATTCACCTGCCTCATTCCTTACATCCGATTCCAATGAAGTTAAAATAAATTTAGATGCAACAAACATCCCAAACAACGAACCGATAGGGTTAAACGACTGAGCAAGATTTAATCGCCGTGTGGCGGTTTCTTCATCGCCCATCGACAGGATATATGGATTAGCTGTTGTTTCCAAAAAGGCTAAACCAAAAGTTAAAATATATAAGGAAACTAAAAAGAAACCAAACATTTCAAAGCGTGCTGCCGGATAAAATAACAGTGCACCAACTGCATATAGGGTAAGTCCCAATAAAATACCTTTTTTATAACTGTATTTTTTAACAAATAGTGCTGCCGGTATTGCCATTGTTGCATAACCACCATAAAAAGCAAATTGTATTAATGCTGCTTTAGCATTGGACATTTCCATTACTGTTTTAAAAGCAGCAACCATGGGGTTTGTAATATCGTTAGCAAACCCCCAAAGGGCAAATAAACTGGTAATCAAAATAAATGGGACAAGCACATTTCTTGAAACGACAACTTTTTTTGTATTATTCATTCTCTTTTGTTTATAATCTATTTTTTAATATTATTAAGGTATTACTCACCGCCTTATTTTGATTTGAAAAGTTCCCGGAATATTATTTTCTGAAACTAATACAAGGTAACCACCACCACCTGCCCCTGAAAGTTTCCATCCAAGAACTTTATTTTTTATTGATTCGATAGTTTTTAAAACTTCTTTGTTTAGCATATTAGGGAACATTTTAACCTGGGCATTAAACGATTGAGTGAAATACATCCCAAATTCTTTCACATCCATTTTTATGATGGAATTCCAGGTATTTTCAGCCGCATCAGCCAAAGCTTTAGCACTTTCTTTATTAATTTTTGTATTCGCCAAAACATCAAAATCATTTTGTCTGGGCGATAGCGGTAAAAAATAAAGATGATTTTCAATCCAGCTTAGAATTTGCTCATCATTTTCCTTTTCTATTGATTCAGGCCAATATCCTTCGGTATAATTTATCCGGTTCAGCCCGGGAAATACAATACCGATTGAATCCTGCGACCCACTTATCTCATTTTTTCCGGGAGGGTTCTCATAGCTAAACAATAATTTGGCAAGCTTTTCATGATTATCATCAGGAATTCGATAGCCCCATATTTCAATTGCCTTTTTACGTGTACTTGATGACATACCACTTCGGTCATTAAATTCACGTTCGGGTTCAATTGATATAGTAATCACAGAACCTGGCCAATATTTTGAAACATATGGCTGATCAAGCCAGCCACCAGCCAAGTCCAGACGATAAGGTATCCTGTTTGTAGAACGAATGCCCGTTGTTGATCGCTCAGGCAAATCATCTTTTGGAATTCGTTTACTGGTTGTATACTTTATGCTCAATTGTTCACATAAAAGTTTTTTACTATCACTATCGCCATCTTCATTTACAAATAAAATATCAGGCTGAAGCTTCTTAATATCTTGTTCAAAATCCAGACTTCCACTACCTGAGTTTATCCATGCATCCTTAACAAACTTCAAAGATTTTATCATATATAATCTCTCTTGCTCAGAATAAACCGTTCGCCTGTTTTTGAGATTAAAAATTGTTTTATCTGCCCCCAGGCCTACATATAAATCACCCAATTGTGAAGCTTCCTCAAAAAATGCAATATGTCCACTGTGAAGCAAATCGAAACAACCACTAACAAAAACCTTTTTTCTATTCCCCATATTTTAGTTCTTTAAACATATTTTATAATTGTATATGGCAAAACTATATTTTTAACCCGAATATTAAAAAGAACTATGGGAAGTTACTCCTTTTTTTAATATGATATTACCGTATTTTGCAATTTCACCAGTCATTACCACCGCAAAAGAATTTTTAGCCCTTTCATAAAAAGCAAATCGATCAATACGCTCAATAGCAGCAACATCAGGATTAGATTCCCAAATACTTTTCATATATGATCTTTCAACTTCCGGATCAAGGCTATCACCTTCTACAGCAGCCATCATGATTAAAGGAGATGATACATAGGTATCCAACTCAAATAAAGGCAGTATGGCTTTAAGCATATCTGCTATTTTTAGGCCATCAGCCCTAATTACCCGTTGATTAATTGCTTCTCCCGGAAAATGTGCATCAGCCAGAATAATTTCATCACCATGCCCCATTTTGGAAAGAGTTGCCAATAATTCAGGGCTAATTAAGGGCGATATTCCTTTTAACATAAATAATCAGTTAAAATTCAACAATAAATATAGAATAATTATTTATATAAAGGGCCATAAGTTTCGCAAGCCCTGTAATCAGCTCCCTCTTTTTCCATTCCAAAGGCTGACCATGCGCTCGGTCTGTAAATTTTATCAAGATTAACATTATGCATGTTAACCGGAATGCGTAACATAGATGCCAGCGTTATTAGATCTGCCCCAATATGTCCGTAAGTAAATGCGCCATGATTGGCACCCCAGTTTGCCATAACTGAATATACATCTTTAAAATTAGCGTCATTGGTTAAATTGGGGGCAAACCAGGTGGTAGGCCAGCTTGGATTTGTACGTTCATCCAGTACGCTATGCACATCTTCAGGTAATTCAACTGTATAACCTTCGGCAATTTGCAGTACAGGTCCTAAACCTTTAATTATATTCACCCTGGAAAGAGTTACCGGCATGCCACCTTTAGTTTTAAAAGTTGATGAAAATCCACCACCCCTGAAATATTCATTTATTGCAGCACCCCATGTTGTTGCATCAGTACATTTTTGAGCTTCTTCCTCAGTAATTTCCCACCAGGGTTTCATTGCAGGTTCCCCACTTATACTTTGTTCACCCGAACCATCAAGAGCAGATGAACCCGAATTAATCAAATGGATAATACCATTCTCTGCCCTACCAGTTAAATTATGCCCGGTAACGCGTTTTACAGCTTCAGGACTCCAATAGGTTCTTACATCAGAAAATACTTGTGCAGCTCCGGTAAGTAAATGGCCAAAAAGCATGGCAACAGCATTCAGGCTATCATTCTCGGTAGCTAACATATAGGGTTGACGGATTCCATTCCAGTCAAATGAAGAACAAAGCATTGCCTCCATAAAATCACCATTTGGGAAATGATCTGTCCATTGTCGTTGCCCTTGGAAACCTGCTGCAATTGCATTATGCCCCATAGCTTCTTCACCGAAACCTAATTCTGCCAGTTTTGGGTTACCTGCCATTAAATCTCTAGCAATTAAAGCCATTTTTACAATAAATGCCCATTCTTCATCTTTCTGTTCCTTATTTTTCTGATTTTCGACAGGATTGTAATCCTTGCCTTCTTTGCAATTCGTTTTTGTCCAGTTTAGTGCTTTCTCAAATTCTTCAGGATCATATATATTTTCATTAATTCGCCTTGTAAATTCAGTCATATCCACAAATTCACTGCGCATACCCAAAAATTCCTCAAAAAAGTTGGTATCAACAATAGAACCGGCAATCCCCATTGAAACAGCCCCCATTGAAAGATATGATTTCCCTTTCATAGTAGCCACTGCTAAACCTGCCTTAGTAAAGCGTAATAATTTCTCTTTTACATCATCGGGAATAGTATTATCTCCTGCATCCTGCACATCTTTACCATAAATACCAAAAGCAGGCAAGCCTTTTTGATTATGCCCGGCTAAAGCTGCTGCTAGGTAAACTGCACCAGGCCGTTCCGTTCCATTAAACCCCCAAATAGCTTTTGGGATTTGTGCATCCATGTCGATAGTTTCACTACCATAACACCAACATGGAGTAACAGTTAATGACACACCAACACCCTCACGTTTAAATTTTTCAGCAGTAGCTGCTGCCTCTGAGACGCCGCCTATGGTTGTATCTGCTATCACACATTCTACTTTACTTCCATCAGAATGGCGCAAATTTCCTTCTAAAAATGTTGCAGCCGCTTTGGCCATGTTCATGGTTTGTTCTTCCAGTGATTCCCTAACACCATTTCTTCTTCCATCAATTGTAGGACGGATACCAATTTTAGGTAATGAACCTATAAGTCTTTTGTTGTCTGACATATTATAGTTTTTTAAGTTTTAAAAATTTTTGATACATTTCTTTACTTTCATTTTCTTTTAATAGCGGCTTAAAAGCCTTTTGAGGAAAAGATTTTTTAATGATACTTCTTCCTTCTTCTATGTTTTTTATTTTTTTCATTGCTATGGCTTGTACCATAATATTCCCAATAGTTGCACACTCCACCGGACCGGAATAAACCTGCTTTAAGGTATAATTAGCAGTACTCTGGCACAAATGTACCGATTGACTGCCACCTCCTATAAGATGCACCGTTTCATATGAATTATTGGTCAATGCTTCTAATTTATTGACATAATAGTTAAAAACAAGGCTCAAACTATTGTACGCACACCTTATATATTGACCAATAGATTCGGGTTTTGATTGACCCGTTTTCTCAAAATAATGGTCAAATGCTTCAAGCATGTTGTCAGGATTATAAAACATTTCATCCTCAGGGTTAACTATGTGATCAGAAGGTTCTGATTCCATAGCCATTTTTTCCATTTCCGAAAAATCTTTTGACTCAGGCATTGCTTTTTGAATTCCCTGTACAAGCCATAAGCCTACAATGTTTTTAAGTATCCTATAAGTATTTCCATAGCCTCGTTCGTTGGTAAATCCCAGTTCCAATGCTTCTTTTGTAAGTATTGGGTTTTTCGATTCAATACCTATTATGCACCATGTACCTGTCGAAATAAAAATGAAATCATTAATATTTGTTGGTATTGCTGCAACAGCTGATGCTGTGTCGTGACTACATACTGATACTGCCTGGATTTTGTTTTCAACCAATTCAGCTTCATTAACTTTCCCTACGATATTTCCCGGGTTTATTGTTTTTCCAAAAAAAGAAGGGTTAATATCCAACTTTTTAAGAATTTCTTTATCAAAATTGTTTGAATTAAGCTCAAGTAATTGAGAAGTAGAAGATATAGTTACTTCATTAATTTTTTTTCCGCTTAAGCGATAATAAATATATGCAGGTATAAAAAGTAATGAATGTGCTTTTTTAATTTCGCGGCTATTTTGTGATGAAATAAGCTGAAACAGGGTGTTAAATACATAAAAGTTAATCCCCGTACGCTGGAAGGTTTCTTCATCACTCATTCGTTTTTTCCACTTATCCATCATACCTTCTGTCCGGGAATCACGATAAGCGTAGGGCATTTCAACCAGCTTGCCTTGCCGGTCAATTAGCACATAATCCACACCCCAGCTATCTACCCCCAAACTTGCAATATCAGGATAATCAATTAAAGCCTTGTTTATTCCTTCTAATAAACTGGTATAAATGCCTTCAATATCCCATTTATCAGATCCGTTTACAAGTTTGATCTCGTTCTTAAAGCGGTATATTTCTTTATATTTGATATGGTTGTCAGAAATTTCGCCCAACAACACCCGTATTGAACTGGCACCCATATCAATAGCTAAACAACGTAATGTATCCATTTACATCATATTTAATATTAAACAAAAATACTTTAACTTAATTACACAGTAAATGTTTAAAGTTATTATTTTTGTGTATAATTGAAACATTAGACTAAGTAGAGTTTGTCTTTAAAGTCCAACTTCTTCGTTACGCAGGTTTTGAAAACGGTCATTTACGAAAGTAAACTTCCTGATTTTCAAAACCTGCAAGCCTCGAATTTGAACTTTATAGCTCAAACTCTCGACTTTATGGACGGACACTAAGTAGTGTTTGTCCTCAAAATGATTGTTTACGATAGTAAACTTCTTGGTTTTTAAGACCTAGAGAGCCTTATTGTTGATGTTTTCTTGCGACAAGAAGAAAGTTTCTACTTACTCAACTTTGCTGCCTTAGTCTGAACATATTATCTAACCTGAATTATGCATAGCTTGTTCCGATTTTCTCGGAAAACTATAAAAATGAGATATATCAATAGCCCTGCCTTTCAAGGCGGGGAAAGCAATACAAGTAATATCCCCTCTCTCAAAATTTTGGTGGCCTTATAAAGCAATTAATAAAATCACCAAAATTTTGAGAGAGAGGTAAATGAGCTACAACCTCCCCCCGACCTAAAGGACGGGGCTATTGAAGTTCTATGAAATGAAAAATTATGAATTTATCAGGCTAATAATGACAACATTTAAACAAGTTCCGAAATCAGGAGATCCATCAAGCCGATTACAGTTATTTGAACCACTTACTGCAAGTGTTATATGCTGTAGGTATTGGTGGCTTGAAAAATGGAAAAGCAACAAAATGTCTTTTCCATATTGGAGATTATACTGGAATAAAAACAAAGGTGCTTATGTACATATGCACAAAAGAGTCGACCTTTCTCCTGAAAAACTTATCCTTATCCCCCCAAATACATTATTCTCTACGGACATTGATTACAATAGCTCAAAAATTGGATACAATAAATATGATTTAGTAGGGAGCTGGGTAAAAAATAAAGATGAAGAGAACTTATGTATCCAACAAGGAAAAATACTTCATTTATTTGTTCATTTTAATTTGGGGAATCAACTAGACAATGGCCGCCAACAAATTTATGATTTCAACTTGTTACCTGAACAAAAGAGGCTCATCAATAAAATTATTAATAAATTATTGGTCGGCACCATAGAGTTTGATGTTCATTCGAGCCTGGATGTTTATCAGCTTATTTTATCTGCTGTAAATCAAATACCCACTCAAAACCTGATTCCTCAAAAATTAGAGCCCCGTATTATTAAAGTTCTGGACTATATTAATTTGCATCTCAACCAAAGGCTTGCAAACGTCAGTCTTGCTACTGAAATACATATGTCGACCAATTCATTTACCCGATTTTTCAAAGATCATTTAAAATGCAGCCCACAGGAATATATCCGTAAGGTAAAGGTAGATAAAGCTTGCAACCTTTTAGACCATTCCACATTAACTATTGATGAGATTTCTGAGTTTTGCGGATTTTCTGACCGGTTTCATTTTTCAAAGGTCTTTAAGAAAGTAAAAGGGATTTCGCCTGCTGAATACAAAAAACGTTTTATTTTAAAATCAACTCAATAACCAAAATTTTGAGAAAGGGGTAAATGGTAGTTTTCGTGCTGGTACTACGTAGCATAATTAATCAGGTTAATTCAAATTCACATAAATCGCATCCAGAAGTTGTGATTGGTAATCATCGGTATATTCCCAAAACATCACTCCGCCAAGACCTTTTTCTTTTAAATATTCAATTTTAAGTTTGATGGAATTTACATCTTCATATGATATAAAAATTAATGAATCCGCATTCCAAAGATAGGGTGCCTGTGCCGATGCATCCCAAAATCTTCGATAGCCATTTTTATCAATACCCTGTTCAACAATTACCCTGTAATACTCTATCATGCCAACTGTTTCAGCTGGTTGAAACAATCCATTATTTTCATTCTTTACACCCTTCCAAACTCTTCCGTAAAATGCAAGTCCAAGATTTATTTTTTCAACCGGAACACCGGCATCAATATGCCCCTGTACAGATGTTAACGCACTTTTAAGCTCTTCACCTTTTGCTTTAACAGCAGGATCACCATCAGCCAAAGACAGGTTTGCATGATGTCCTGTAGTTTTATGTAAACCATTATAGGCATCATAGGTCATAATATTTATAAAATCAAGATACTGGTGTGCTTCTCCAAGATTGGTGTTTTCAATGTAAGCCTTGTCACCACCCGAGGCAATTGTTAGTAAATATTTATCATCACCAGTTTTATTGTCTGCCTTGCTTTGTTTATCTAAATGCTCCTTAACTTCTTTTAATAAAAGGGTGAAATTCTCAATATCTTCCGTCCTGTGTGTATTCCCGGCCCCTATTTGGTTAGGGTATTCCCAGTCGAGATCAATCCCGTCAAGTTTGTATTTTAGTAAAAAATCCACTGCACTTTTTGCAAATACCTTCCTTGAAGAATCAGTTAAGGCTACATCAGAAAAATTTCCTGACCATGTCCAACCACCTACAGAAACCAATATTTTTAAATACGGATTTATTTTTTTTAAATCATGAAGGGATCTGATGTCACCTTCCTTCAGCTCAGATTCATTATTTGCAGTTTTACCTCCAAAACGAACTTTACCATCAATTATATTTGCAAAAGCATAATTTATATGCGTAAGTTTATTTGACTGTATTCTTGAAAAGTCAAAATCACGATAACCGGCAATGTAACCAACGGTCATATATTTTTTATCAATTTTTTTTTCTTCATTTTCTGTACGTGCATTTTTGTTATTATAATTACATTGCCATGCACTGGTAATAACAGCTACTATTATTAAAAATTTCTTAAAATTCATTTCTATTAAATATTAATTTGGATGATTAAAAATATCATGAGCAAATATACTGATGTTTAAGAAAAAAAAACGGAGAATCCTTTAAATTTCCTTCATTATATTGAGTATTTAGATTCGTTCTTTGCAAGCATTTTTGTATTTTTGACCGTTCTATAAAATACACTATTATATGAAACTACAGATTATTGACCTTACTATAATTTTCTCTTATCTTATTTTAACAATCCTTATCGGTTTTTGGATTTCGAAAAAAGCAAAAAAAAATCTCGATTCTTATTTTCTTGGTGGAAAAAACCTGCCCTGGTACATGTTAGGCCTGTCAAATGCTTCCGGGCAATTTGATATTTCAGGGACCATGATGATGGTTGCCTGGTTGTTTGTTTATGGCGTAAAAAGTGCCTGGATACCGTGGTTATGGCCGGTTTGGAACCAGATATTCCTGATGATCTTTTTGGCTGTGTGGCTTAGACGATCAAATGTCCTAACTGGAGCTGAGTGGCTAAAGACTCGTTTTGGGCAAGGTCAAGGTGCAAAATTATCGCACATCAGTGTCGTAATATTTGCTATTATTGCAGTAATCGGTTTTATTGCTTATGCTTTTGAAGGTATCGGCAAATTTGCAACCACCTTTCTTCCGTGGGACTTATCTACAACTATTGTTGGAATCGAAATTACCTCAGAAAGAATGTATGCATTGTTAATTATGGGGATCACAACGATCTATGTTATTAAAGGTGGGATGTATAGCGTAGTAATGACAGAAGTACTCCAGTTTTTAATCATGACTGTTTCGTGTATTGCTATTGGAATTATTGCAATGAACATGGTTTCAGGCGAACAGATTGCAGCAGTAATTCCCGAAGGTTGGAAAGAACTTGTTTTTAGCTGGAATCTTGATCTGGATTGGGACAAATTAATTCCTGAAGTAAACAGTAAAATTCAAAGTGATGGTTATACCATGTTCGGTGCATTTATGATGATGGCTATTTTCAGGGGAATATTTGTTAGTATTGCCGGACCTGTTCCCGGTTATGATATGCAAAGGGTATTAGCAGCAAGATCTCCTAAAGAGGCTGCATTAATGAGTGGTTCTGTTTCACTGGTATTATATTTCCCAAGATATTTAATGATTACAGGGCTGGCAGTGATTGGTCTGGTATATTTCAATGCCGGGGAAATAATGACTTCAACTGGTTTAGATTTTGAAAAAATATTACCATTCACCCTTAGTAATTATATTCCTGCCGGTTTATTAGGATTAGTGCTTGCCGGATTAATAGCGGCTTTCATGTCAACCTTTGCTGCAAATGTAAATGCAGGGCCGGCCTACATTGTTAATGATATTTATAAACGTTTTATCAATCCGGATGCTTCAAATAAACAACTTATAAAAATGAGTTATTTAGCCAGTTTTGGTGTTGTTGTAATTGGGATTGCTACAGGTTTCTTTATTAGTAGTATAAATGATATTTTTCTATGGATAACCGGTGCATTATTTGGCGGCTATGCAGTAGCAAATGTGCTAAAATGGATATGGTGGAGATTTAATGGGCATGGATTTTTCTGGGGAATGCTTTCCGGTTTAGCTGCGGCACTTATCATACCAAAAGCTTTGCCTAATGAAGGTTTTCTTGTTTCATTCCCAATAATCTTTAGCATTTCAGCAATAGGGTCATTTTTAGGATGCCTATTAACAAAACCGGAAGACGAAGAGGTTTTAATAAAGTTTTATAAAAATGTACGTCCCTGGGGGTTTTGGAAGCCTATTTATCAGAAAATTAAACAAACAAATCCTGATTTCAAAAGAAACAATAATTTTGGGCGGGATATGTTTAACAGTATGATCGGTATTATTTGGCAAATGTCATTAACAGTTATGCCAATTTTCCTGGTGATCCGGGAAAATATAAATATGTGGGTTGCTCTTGTAATATTCATAGTTACAAGTTTAATTTTAAAATTTAATTGGTTTGATAAATTAGAAGATTAAAGGTAAGTTCTAAAAATCGCTCTATCTGATACACGTATGCATGTGGCTGTTTCAACTTTGGATAAACTTATTGATTATGTGATGAACAACCCTGAAGATGCAGGCCAGACTCAGTTATGTGCATCTCAACGTGATGAAATGATCACTAAAAACCTTAAAATTATTGATGCTGAATATCCCGATTTAAAAAACTTTTAATAGGAGATTGAATCTCTAAAAAGCAGGAAGATTGCATTTAAAAGTTTAGGGTGTTGGGTCAAATCCGTTGATAAGCCGCCGGGTTAACCCGGCGGTTGTAAGATTTGTTGCACTAATCAACTGAATTAGCCCAGTACCAAGTTTAGCCTATTCTGGATTCACATTATTATGCATTATTTACCATGGGTTGCCCCCATGGTTATCCGGATTTAGATTAGCTTCCGAGCTAAAGGTTCATGATTTGAAAAACTCATAGCCAGCCCCTCCTTAGCGGGAAATAATGCCGTAATACCCAGTGGTATAATAGTAAAAGCTAACACCTACTTTAAAGGAAGGCTGTTTTATTTACATTAATCTTTTGTTAAATTTAATTCAGTATCTAAATTATATATTTTTCCTTTTTCTGTTTTTAAGTCAATAATCGTTTCTTTATATCTTATTTTACATTTATTACCACTTCCTGAAACTATTTTAGCACTTACCAATTTTCCATTTGTCCATTCTATATCCACCTCAAAATTCCCCCTGGCACGTAATCCTTTTACGTTTCCATCAGGCCATTTTTCTGGCAAAGCAGGAAGTAAATATATTTCACCGGAATGACTTTGCAAAAGCATTTCTGCAATTCCGGCAGTCCCACCAAAGTTCCCGTCAATCTGGAAAGGTGGGTGCGTATCAAATAAATTACTTTGTGTTGATTTCCTAAGCAAGGCCATAACATGATTATAAGCAGTATCAGCTTTGTGCAATCGGGCAAAAAAGTTAATCATCCATGCCCGACTCCATCCTGTATGTCCACCACCATGTTTCAACCTTTTTTCAATCGTTTTATTTGCAGCTTCAAACAACTCCGGTGTTTTAGTTGTAATTTGATCAAGAGGGTACAAACCCAACAAATGAGACATATGCCGGTGCCCCGGTTCCCACTCATCATAATCTTTAATCCACTCCATTATAGTACTATCCCTGCCAATTCGCACTGGTGGAATTTTTAAACGAATTTGTTTCCAGTTTTCTCGTAAGTTATCATCAACACCAAGTATTACACTGGCTTCAATACAATTATCGATATGTGCCATTAAGGTTTGATTATCTATAGTTGAGGCATAAGTTAGTTGGCAAGGATAATCTTTACCTTCAAGGATATACGCATTTT
>JBDLJL010000127.1:0-14942 GCA_039714415.1 Bacteroidota bacterium | reverse complement strand
TAACATCTGTATAAATGCAAGTCCATTGCACTTATTTCCATTATTGGTACAAATGTATATAAATATTAAATACTTTATTTATAGCTTGTTTAGCAATAATTAACCGTTCTGAACGATTAATTTGTGATTGTCCATAATGCAAATAAACAAATCTAACTATATAAAAGGCTTAAAGACAAATAAAAACCCTGCAAAATATCCATTGTAGGGCAATTTTAAAAACCTCTAATTTACTTGATAAATTATTTATACGTTTTTTTCACCTCGCCACATTTAGGCATTTGCTGACCAAAATACGGGTTCTGAATTTCTTTATTGCTGCTAATCCAATATGCCCCTTTACTATCATCGGCCATTGGGCAAAATTCCAGATATAAAGTTTTATCGGATTTTACACCAAATTTTTCAATACTAGTCGTCATATTATTTGATAAATCCCTGAAACCAACTCTTTTTTCATCAATGTTTTTACTATTTAACACTTTATCCAAAGTAAAACTAATCATCTTTAGCATGTCCATCCAGGCCAAATGTTCATCACCTTCCAGAAGCTTCATATCTATTATTTTAAGGCTTAATTTCATACTTTTTGCAAACTTATCCACTTCTTCATCATCGGAAGCGAAAAATGCATCTTTTACTTTAAGATATTCATTAACCGCATTATTTAATTGTTCTTTGAATTTATCAGGAATATTGTTTTTGTCCACTTTGTCCATTTTCATAGCTGTTTTATTGTTTTCATCATCTGTGATGTCCATATTTACATGATTATGTCCTGTAGATATTTTGCCACCTTCAGGGTTCATCATACTAGGTTTACCAGCAAGCTGTGCGGCGGCATCAATTTTAAATACACCGTTAATGGCAATTTCTTCACCATCATTTAAACCATTATTTACCACATAAAAATCTCCTGCAAGTGGTCCTAAATCAATTTCCTTGTATTGAAAGAAAGGTTTTTTTCTATCTGGAACTCTCACATATACCACCGCTCTTTTGCCTGTCCATAAAACAGATGATTTAGGGATTAGCAGCTCATTATTCCTTTCCATTTTCGATTCCAAAATACCGTTTACAAACATTTCGGGTTTTAATTCCAGTTTTGCGTTTGTTTGCTCTACCCTCACTTTTGCAACCCTTGTTTTGTCATTAATAAAAGGATCAACATAGGCTATTTTCCCTTTAAAAGTTTTTCCCGGAATAGATTGAATGGTATAGCTTATTTCGTGGTCTAATTTAATCCATGGTAAATCACTTTCGTAGGCATCAAACATGATCCATACTTTTTTTAAATCAATCACTTCAAACAAACCCTGGCCTTCCTTAACATAATCGCCCAGCGATACATGCCTGCCGGTAACTGTCCCGGTAATAGGTGATAATACAGAAAAATAAAGTTGCGGTTCGCCTTTTTCAACAATTGCATTAATTTGAACTTCGTTTAAATCCCATAATTTTAATTTTGTCCTTGCTGCTTTATAAAAACCGGGATTACTTTCTTTAAATTTAGAAGTCTCTAATAACTCCCGTTGTGCTGCAATAAGCTCAGGTGAATAAATTATGGCCAGTTTTTGACCTTTATATACATTTTGTCCTGTAAAATTCACATACAGTTTTTCAATACGTCCACCAAAACGAGCAGTCAATTCTGCAATTCGGCGTTCATCGGCCTGCACTTTACCCAATAAATTAATTGTTTTTTCAGCTTTTCCCTTTCTCACTAATGCCGTTTGGATATCGGCTAACTTAATAGCCGATTCGCTCATTTGAATTTCATCAAAAGCAATTGCTTCATCAGCACCACCACTTTCAAGTGGAATTAAATCCATACCGCAAATGGGGCAATCGCCATCCTTATCCATTTTTATCTGTGGGTGCATGGAACATGTCCAGATTGCAGCTTCTTCAGCAGAATGATCATGTGCTTCAACACCTTGTTCATTTGTATTGGCTAGATTATTTCCAGTAGCTCCAAAAAATAACCAACCGAAAAATAAACCAGCAATCAGCATGATGCCTGCTATTTTTAATTCTCTTTTGTTATAGTCTATTTTCATAATGTTAATTTTTTTCATTAAAATTTTTACCGCAAAGACAGAAAGGCGCAAAGTTTGAGAATTAATTCATCTTTATATTGGTTACTGAGTGGAGTCGAAGTACCCAATTTCCACATTTCCAAATCCTATTCTTTCCCCATTAAATAAAAAATAAAAGCCTTTGCCGTATTTTTATCAGTATGTGCTTTTTCCAGTTCCAGTTTGTATTTCAACAAGCGGTTTTCCATTCGCAGGATTTCTTCAAAATTTATGTGACTGGCCGTATAATGTGTTTGTAACATCCGCATTGCTCTATTTGCTAATTCAGTTTGCCTCTTGTAAAGCTCTCCCCTTCGTTCTGCATCACGATAATTTTTATACACATTTTCAAAGATGCTTTCCAGGATATTGGTTTTATCAATTTTCTTATCCCTGGCAATTTCCTGTAAAATAGCTGCTTCTTTAATCATCGCATTATATTTTTTTCTGAAAACCGGTATAGTAATACCTATCTTTGGAAAAAGCAAAGCATCTTTCCCATTAATGGAAACATCAAGCGATGGATTATTTGATTTCCCTACAATGGTATAATCAATACCAATGGTAAAATTGGGTGCACCGCTTTTTCGAGCAGCAATTTCCTTTTGTTGCATTGCTGATAATTCAAAGTTAATACTGTTAAGCTGATGATTTTTTGACTGAATACTATCCAAAACAGCCTGCCTGGAATATTCTAAAAGAATATCATCCAACTTAGTCGGAATTTGAATATCAGTACCGCCTCCTACATTCAATAGTTTGTTAAAAGCAATGCTTTCAGCAAAATATTTATCTCTTAACAATGCCAATTGGTTTTCCAAATCTGCCATTTCCATTTCAATTCTTAGTTCATCAACAGCAGATGTTAAACCTGCTTCAACTTTTATAAGTGCCAAATTTTTAAATGATTCTAATATTTGCAGATTTTCTTTTGTAATGTTAATCGCCTTTGATGTGAAATACAGTTTATAATAAGCTGATTTAACATCATAAAAAAGTTTCAATTTGGCATCTTCAAATAACTCATATTTTGCTTTAGCCAGCTCATCGGCAGAATTCCCATTGGCTTTTAATTTGCCAAACCAGGGAAAAAACTGCTGGGCAGACATTTTAAATTGTTGCGGCCCAACTCTTGTTTCTACAGGCATGATAAAATAGCCAAAAGCGACCTGTGGATCAGGCAAAGCCCCTACCTGAGGTGCCTTTTGCAAGGCAGCCATATATTGATTGAACTTTACTTTCAATCCCGGATTATTTTCAGCAGCTGTTATCAGGTACTCACTAAGTTTATCCTGACTAAATATGCTTACAGAGCCAAATATTAGTATGATTGTTATTATTGTTGTTGTTTTCATAAATTCACTTTCTTTATAATTAACTCTCAATTATTGTTCGTCATCACGAGTGAAGCGAAGTGATCTCCCCATGTACAATACGTAGTTAATTTGTAGTAGCACCAGCCACTTTCTTAATTGCAAGAGATGGCTTCGCTGCACTCGCCATGACATTCTTTGTTTTAGCTACACTTTTAGGCAGCTAATTCGCTTTTTAATGCTCGTTCCTTCCACATACTATACAGCACTGGCACTACAAACATGGTCAATACTTGTATAATCATACCACCAAACAAAGGAATAGCCATTGGTACCATTATATCAGAACCTTTTCCGGTTGATGAAAGCACTGGTAACAAAGCAATTATCGTTGTAGCTGTTGTCATTGTGGCCGGGCGAACTCTTTTTAATCCAGCTTCAAGGATCAGTTCCCGCACTTCTTTAACCGTTTTTGGTTCATTTTTTTCCAATAACTGTATAATGTATGTACTAATCAAAACCCCATCATCCGTAGCTACACCAAAAAGTGCAATAAAGCCGACCCACACTGCCACACTTAAATTAATAGTTTGTATTTGGAACATATCCCTTAAATTCATGCCTGCTAATTCACCGTTCATAAACCAGGGCTGTGCATAAAGCCAAAGCATGATAAAACCACCAGACAATGCTACAATTATTCCTGTAAAAATAAATGAAGTTGAAATGACTGACTTGAACTGAAAATATAAGATTAGGAAAATAATCATTAATGAAATCGGAATAACAATTAACAATCGTTTGCTTGCCCTTATTTGGTTCTCATAGTTTCCCGTAAATTTATAATTTACTCCTTTCGGGATATTCAGTTCTCCACTTTTAATCTTTTCATTAAGATATTTTTGGGCATTTTCAACCACATTGGCTTCTGCATATTCCGGTTTTTTGTCAAAAATAACATAGCCAAGCAAAAAAGTATCTTCGCTTTTAATTAACTGAGGCCCTCTGGTGTAAGTTATATCAGCCAATTCGCCAAGTGGAACTTGTTCACCAGATTTAGTTGGTATTAATATTGATTTCAAACTTTCCGGATTATCCCTGTATTCACGTGCATAGCGGACTCTTACACCAAACCTTTCACGACCTTCAACTGTTTTTGTTAAACTCATACCCCCAATGGCACTACTCAAAAACATTTGTAAATCCTGAATTGTTAAACCATATCTTGATATCGCTTCCCTGTTAATTTTTAATTCGAGATAGGGTTTTCCTACTACCCGATCAGCAAATACCGATGCCGGTTCAACACCTTTCACATTTTTAAGATGAGTTTCCAATTCATATCCAATTTTTTCAATGCTTTCCAAATCAAGACCAAAAACTTTTATTCCCATAGGTGCACGCATACCTGTTGCCAACATCACCAGCCGTGTCTGAATTGGTTGTAGTTTGGGTGCAGAAGTTAAACCCGGGATTTTTGAGTTTTTTATAATTTCCTGCCAAATATCATCCGTATTTCTAATATACTCCCTCCATTGACGGAAATATTCGCCATCATCATCTTTGATTAAGTCTGTTTTTTTGAAATTTTGGAATTTATCCTCACCGTATTTGTATGTACCTCCATTTTTTAAAATAAAGGCTCCGTCATCATTAACTTTAAACCGGGTTTTATGCCCTCTTTCATTCAACTTATACTCCGACCTGTAATTAATAATATTTTCGAACATGGAAGTAGGCGCAGGGTCTAAAGCTGAGTTTGCCCTACCCCATTTTCCTACCACGTTTTCCACTTCGGGAATGGCATTTACTTTTAAATCAAGCAAGCGAATTACATCCAGGTTTTCCTGAATACCTGAATGAGGCATGGTTGTAGGCATTAAAAGAAACGAACCCTCATCAAATGTGGGCATGAACTCTTTGCCAATTCCGGGAATAGCATCACTTATTGATTTCCAATTGGCTGTTTCTTCAATATGTAAACCGACGAGATTTAATGTTTTGGGAATAAAACCAAACACTTTGTTAAAACCTAACCAAACCGTAATCCCAAAGAAAATTATTACGATTGGAATACTTAAAAACTTCCATTTATTTTCTAAAGCCCAGAATAGGATTAATTTATAAAAATAAACTACCGTAGATAATACACCTAATACAAAAGCAACTATAGCACTTACAAAAAGCAGATTGAGAAAAGTACTGTTTTGAGCACCCAAAGGTATCCATTCAATGGTTAAAAAATAAACAACAACTAGTAATGCTATGCCAATGTTTATTAATATTTGTAAGGAAACGCCAATTTCTTCGTTACGCTTATGATGAAAACCCTCACTTACCTCATGTAAGCTCATTTTTCCATCATTTCGCAAGCCTCGAACTCGACCTTTCCTTATCAGATATTTAAGTCTTGATTTGGCTGTTTTCAGGAAGCCACTTATTTTATTCCCCAGTAAATTATTCAGTCCAAATAAAATTAGTGCTATTGCGATAATGGATTTGACAAAAAATATGGCAATCACACCAATAATTATAATCGTAATATTGGTGATTTTTTTAGAGTTATTTTTACCCGATTTTAGTGAGAAAATTACATCGGCTAAAGCCGGAATAAAAATCAACCCGATAAGGAATGCCGCTATCATAGCAAATGTTTTTGTAAATGCTAATGGGCGGAATAGTTTACCTTCAGCTGCCTCCATAGCGAATACTGGTAAGAAACTTACTACGGTTGTTGCAATTGCTGTAATTACCGCCGGAGCCACTTCTGATGCTGATTTATAGATGATGTTGGTAATTTCCTTTCGGTCGGCATTTTTATTTTCCGGCAATTCGAGCCAGCGAACAATATTTTCGGTAAATACCACCCCCACATCAACCATCACCCCAATAGCAATAGCGATACCTGAAAGTGCTACAATATTTGCATCGACATGGAAATAGCGCATGGCTATAAATGTCATCAGTACACCTACCGGCAATATACTGGAAATAAGTACAGAAGCTCGCAAATTCATCACCAAAACAATAACCACAAGGATACTAATCAGAATTTCGAGTGAAAGTGCCTCCTCTAAGGTTCCAAGCGTTTCCTTAATTAATCCTGAACGGTCATAAAACGGTACAATTTTAACTTTAGAAACGGTTCCGTCAGCAAGCGTTTTTGAAGGTAAACCGGGACTAATTTCTTTAATTTTATCTTTAAGCTTATTAATTACCTCAAGCGGATTTGCACCGTAACGAGCCACCACAACGCCACCGACAGCTTCAGAACCACCTTTATCTAATCCGCCCCGACGGGTTGCAGGACCAAATGTTATAAAAGCCACATCTTTGAGGCGTACAGGTACATTTTCGTGCACAGCAACGACACTTTCTTCCAAATCGGATAGATTTTTTATATAACCCAGTGCCCTGACAAGATATTCTACTTTGTTAAATTCAATAGTACGAGCCCCTATATCGAGGTTGCTCTTTTTTACCGCATTGATGATTTGCCCGATATTAACACCATAAGCTTTCATTGCATTAGGATTAACTTCAATTTGGTACTCTTTAACAAAACCTCCAATTGCTGCTACTTCTGATACACCTTTTGCCGCAGTTAAACCGTATCCTACATAAAAATCCTGTAAAGTACGAAGCTCTTGCGGGTCCCATCCTCCGGCAGGGTTTCCGTCTGAGTCGCGCCCCTCAAGCGTATACCAGTATATCTGACCAAGTGCCGTAGCATCAGTGCCTAATGTTGGCTGTACGTTATCGGGCAAAATTCCGACAGGTAATGAGTTTAATTTTTCCAGAATTCGGGTACGTCCCCAGTAAAACTCTATATCTTCATCAAAAATGATATAGATACTAGATATTCCGAATATTGAATTACTGCGGATTGTTTTAACACCCGGGATTCCCAAAAGGGCCGTAGTTAAAGGATATGAAACCTGATCTTCCATATCTTGTGGTGAGCGACCCGGCCACTCCGTGTAAACAATTTGCTGGTTTTCGCCAATATCTGGAATAGCATCGACCGGAACCGGATCATTAGGTAAAAAACCTGTTTGCCAGTTAAAAGGTGCGGTAACTATTCCCCAAGCAATAAAAATGATTAAAAACAGGAAGGTTACCAGTTTGTTTTCCAGAAAAAACTTAATAATATTGTTTAACATATCTTTTAATATTTAGATACTTCTTTAAGTATAGTCATGTCTGCCTTATGAAAACTGCTTTCTTGATGAAGCGGGAGGCTATCATACCCCCTATCCATAACAAGCTTTGAATGTTACTGATAGCGATAAGCCTAAAAAGATGAACGTCATAACGAAAGCTTTGCTTGAAGTTATCTCCTAATTTGAGGAGACTGCTTCGCTATTGCGACTAATGACAACTATTTCGTATACTGTTAATAATAATCTCAGAACTCCTGACTCATAATCTGATTTTCAAAATATTACAGGCTTGTATTCGTAAATTGATATTGTCGCATAAAGTCATTAGAAATTATTCATTGGTCATTTATTTGCGTGCAATCATCTAATGACCAGTTACTAATGACTAATTACCAAAAATTGGTTTAATGAAAATAAAAAAAAGTATGACAATACAGATTCCGATAAGTCAGGATGTCTGAATCTAATTATCACGCTAAGACGCCAAGAATTCATTTCCTTTCGTTGCGCCCTTACAGCTTTGCGTAAATTTTAGTTGTCATATCACTTTGTGCACCCTTTTCTGGGTCTTTTGACTCACTATGACGCTCTAATTCTTTAGTTGTGTCAGCACAGATATGTTTGAAGTAAAGAAAGGAATGTTTGGATTTTAGGCGGAGGAGGTAAATAAGCCAATTCAATAACAGAATTTATCGACTCAACAGGATTATGGATTATTGAAATCAAATAAACAGGAAAAAATAAGTCAATTTCAATATCCTGAAAATTAACTGTAAGAACAGAACTTACAAATTCCTCTTCTATTTGAAAGTGTTCATTTTCATTATGACAACAACCTTCCATATTGCAGCAAGATTCAGCTTCAAAGTTTATTGAAAAATCAACTATCTCATTACCACAATAATGCTTAGACACAGTAAAACCCATTGTAGTTAATAAAAATACAATGGACATAAATATATTTGCTGTTTTTCTAAGCATCATTAGAATTTGAATTATGATACAAAATTACAGATTAGCTGAAAGTAATAGTTACACAATTTTAGAAATAAGTTATATATTTTCTTTTATTCTGTACCTTAGAATTCGCTCAGGGTACGGCAGAAGGTCGTTGAGCGCAGTCGAAGAAAAGCCGAAGGGTTGCTAAACCTCATCAAGAGGTTTACGCTTATTTTCTTTTACTTTTTTAAAATGTGAAGGTGATAATCCGGTTATTTTTTTAAACTGATTGGATAAATATTGAACACTGCTGTAGCCCAGTTGGTAAGAAATTTCATTTAAGGATAATTCATCATAAACTAACAATTCTTTTACCCGTTCAATCTTTTGATTAATGATATATTTTTCAATGGTCGTCCCTTCAACTAAAGAAAAAGAGTTGCTTAAATAGGAATAATCATAGCCAATTTCTCTTGAAAGAAAATCAGAAATATTAACATGTTCTTCTTTTTCTTTTTGGTGGTGAATTAATTCAATGATGGTCGTCTTTATTTTATCAATTAACTTGCTTTTTTTATTACCTATTAATTCAAAACCATTATCAACCAGCATCTTTCGAATTATATCAAGACTTGAATTGTCTAATTTGTTTTCAATCTCAACTTTGCCCAATTCAATGGATAGAATTTTAAACCCTAGTTTGCTAAGTTCTTCTTTCACAACCTTAATACACCGATTGCAAACCATGTTTTTTATATAAAGCTTTGTTGTTTCCATAAAACAGCGCTAATTAGTTTTTGCAAGAAAACGTCAATTTCTACGCGTTATGCTTACAATAAAAATGCTCATTTACAATAAATGCAGATAAAAAACCTGTAATTCTCCAATTAATACTCTGCCTGATACAGCAGCCCCTCATATCCTGTAGGCTGGACACTAATTTTACCGACCCAAAGATCAGATTCCATCAATACCGGGACTCTATTTTTATCATCACTTAACCAAACCGTCATTTTTTCACCTGCCTTATATATAGAAGTTTGAACCAGGAGAGGTGCAATTTTTATACATTTCAGCTTCCGATTTTTTTTAATACTAATGGTTTCTTTACCCAGATATCTATAATGAATTTTTTTAATATCGGTATTGAGTACAACCGGCAAAAATATTTTTTCGTTTACCTTCAATTTTGAATAATCAATGTTCCTGGGATAATAACACGCAGATAAAAGATCATGCAAACAGGAGTTTAAATCCAGGGTATCCAAATACCTTTTTGTTTTCGAGTTTTCAATGGAAGCATAAAGTTTATTTTCAGGATGGTCAAAATAGTATTCATAATCAGTAAAATAATCATCTACTACTGTTTTCTGGACATGTTTATAAACCTTCATGGTATTTTTATCAACATATGAGGCATAATGGTCATTTACTTTGATAATCCACTCGTATTTTGGTACTGAAACAGTTTTGTTTTTAAAAACAAATACATTTTTATTATGGTATGTACTTTCTTCTACCCATAATACAACATCCGCTAATTTTATATTTATAAACCCCAGTTTATAGAAAACATTATAATAAAGCTTCTCCCCTGCTTTAAAAGATGTGTTTTTATGATAGCATTGAGCTTCCGCCATATTAAAGCAAAAAAGCTGAAAAACAATTATTGAAATAATAAAAACCGAAATTGACAGAAGCCTGTTTCTTATTTTTTTATAGATTAACATAATTTAGTCCCCAATAAGTATAAATTTACGGAACATCCGTTAATCTTCAAACCCAAACGAACAAAATCTTATTCCCAACCTGGACAAGCCAGAAAAATTCTGACACAGATCAACACAAGTATTTATGATAAAAAAACTATTTTTTTATTGATCCTAATATCTGTAAGCTATTATTCAACTAATTTGACACTTGAATTGACATTAGTTATTAACAGTTTCAATAAATGCTTTTATATTCTCTGTCGTAACGCTTGGGGGCATACCACCTCCACAGGAAGGCATTAGTCGGTTTATATTTTTAGTGCCAGTAAGCATTTCTTTAGTTGCTTTTTTTACATCTTCCGGAGTTCCTGCAGCCAGGATATCACGTGGCGGGATGTTCCCCAATATGGTCATCCGGTTATTGGTAACTTCCATCATATCCGCCATAGTCATATCTAATCCAGGATTATACAAATTAATTCCCAAATCAGGATAATGTTTTATTGACATTTTACAATCTGCATCATTATGAAAAAGTTTAACTTTTGCATCTACATCATATAATTCCTTTAGATAAGGGAAACCAAATTCCAAAAATTCATTTTCCCCTATAAACCCAACAATATCATCGAGCATCATGATGCCTTCTATGCTGGAAAAAGTTTCCCTTTGTATTTCATGCCATTTTTTTAGGAAATCAGTTATAATCCTCAATAATTTATGGATAGCGTCAGGTTCCATCATCATGGTGGTCATTAATTCTGTTGACCCCATTAAAAAGGATGCTATATTCAAAGGGCCCCTCGATACTGAGAACCTGATTTTATGGCCTGCATCTTCAATAGCAGGCCTGCACCTTACAAGCCTGTTCAGCATGAACGGGAGCATCCCGTCAATTTCAGGGTTGGGTGTTTTAAGCTTATGTATATCTTCCGTTGAATAAATTATTTTTTCGGCAAACGGGAATTCATCTTTCCAGAAAATAGATTTTGCACCAAATGCAGAGGGTTCCGTACACATTCCGTACTCACTCCAAAATCCAGGAAGGAATATTACATCAGGAAAAGTTTCTATTGCTTTCAGGTTAGCTTTTAACCAGAGTTCATCACTTGTAAAATAGTCGAGTATCGTAATCCCGTACCAGTTTGGCAACCATGGGGAATCAATAATAAATCCCGGTATCAGTTTATCTTGTTTTTCGCCATTGGAAATAGCAACCAGGTCATTCCATTGTTTATCTGTCATAATTATCTTTTTTTTTCCCGAATATACAAAAAGCAATGTATAAATCAAGGTAATCGGGTTTAAAAATTACAAAACAATCTTATTAAAAAAATTTAAAACAATTTATGATTTACAATTACGGATTTACGAAAGATTAACATAATAATAAAAAATAAGTCAACAGTTACCAAGCCGCAGCATTTTCATGATTGAAACATATTCCCATAATTACATTTTGTACATCCAATACGTTAAAGTTGCTTTTGTAATTTTATTTTGCATTTTCAATTTGTTGGAACAGGTTTTTGTTGCTTCATTTGGCTTTTTTAGCAAGTAGAAGCTACTTTCGTAATCAAAATTCCTTGTTTATTTAACCCTAACGATTTATTTCGTAAATTTATAGGACAAAAACGCAATTTCAACGTTTACCATAAATTCTCATCCAAATGAAAAACTGGGACACTGAAATAAAAGAACTTACCAACTATCGCAATACTTTATCCGGTAAAATTCCTGATTTAGAAAAAGAACTGGAAAAGCTCTTAGAAGCTAATGAAGAAGTTGTCGTTCTATTATATTCAAGGAGATGCCTTGAAGTAATGGTAACAGAAATATGTAAAGAGGAATCTATAAAACTTGGAAAAACAATACCTTTAAAGGGAATAATCGATAAACTGAACAAGGAAGAAAAAGTACCCTCGCATATCATCAGCTCTATGCTTAACCTAAATACAATTTCAACATATGGGGCACACCCCAAAGAGTTTGACCCAAGACAAGTGCAGACAGTTTTGATAAACCTGGTTACTGTTATTGAATGGTATATAAACTACAAAGGTTTTGAAACGACAAATATAGAAACCGGACCAAACGATACACATAATATCGTTCTTGAAGAAAAAGAATTTACCCAAACTGAAATTACTGCAAAAAAGACGTACAAACCATTAAATTTCGCGCAAAAACTAAAACGCAGAAAGATTTTACATAATCTAATTATATATACGGCAATTTCTTTTAGCCTGCTTGAATTAATCGATATCACTTCAGCACCCTTGAATTTGCCTGATAGCGTATTAACTTTTGTCATGTACTGTACAGCTATTGGACTCCCGATTGTGATTATCCTTTCATGGTTCTTCAAAACAACTACAAATGGAATAAAATTAAGACAATACCTTAGTGTTGAGAAAAGAGATAGCTTTTACCCTTCAGATAAATTATTGAATGAAAAACATAAAAAAGGTAAAGAAAAAATATCCAGGGTCAGTTCTTTGGTAGTAATTGGTAGTGTTTTAGCCTTATTTCTTTTTTATAGTGGAAAAGCAATTTCTTTTACAGAGCGGGATTGGATTGTAATCACCGATTTTGAAAACCTTACTGAAGAAACAATTTTTGACCATTCGTTGAATACTGCATTTAAAATAAGTATAGATCAATCCCGATATGTAAATGTTATTACGAGAAAAAGGATGCAGGATGTACTAAAACGGATGAAAAAAGAAAATTTTGAACATGTCGGTGAAGAGCTTGGAAGGGAAATTGCCATACGCGAAGGTATAAAGGTTTGTATTGTACCGGGTATTAGTAAAGTAGGGGCCCAATATATTCTTACGGCCAAAATTCAGGAAGCCAAAACCGGAACTATCTTCAGGTCAGAGATCTTGTATGCCCAAAACCAGGATGAAATTATTGAAATGCTGGATCAATTAAGCAAAAAAATTCGGCGGAACCTGGGTGAATCAAGATATGAAATCTCAGGACAAAGCAAAGCTTTGGCAATGGTAACCACACCTATTTTAGATGCACTTAAAGAGTTCTCGCTTGGTATTGAAAATCATATCAACATGAATTTTGAAAATGCAATTATACATTACGAAAATGCAATACGTATCGATAGCAATTTTACTGCAGCCAAAGCTTCTTTGGGGAATTTGCTGTATGAACGGTTTGATAAAGAGAAGGGACGTGTATGGTTAGAGGATGCAATTTTATCCATTGACGATCTTACAGATAAAGAAAAATACGGAATTTTAGCTTTTTATGCAGTAAATATAGAAAATGATTTATTGAAAGGTATTGAAATGACTAGAACACGGACAGAATTGTATCCTGATGACCCAATTGCACATAGCAACTTAGGCTGGTATTATCAAAACAATGGTTACTATGAAAAAGCAGTAGATGAATATAAATTGGCCATTCAAATTGATCCGCATATGATGCTCACCTATGGAGGGGTAATTTGGACATATCTTGAAAAAATTGGCCAAATAGATTCTGCCCATATTTGGTCAAAAAAAATGATTAAATATGGTCCTGAAAATCCCTGGGGCTACTTTTATCTCGGCTCATGCTATGTTGGGTTGAATGATTTTGATAATGCAGAATTTGCATATCTTAAAGCCAGGAAGCTTAACCCTAACCTTATGCTGAATCAGTACAGATTAGCTCATTTATACAGGATCCAGGGTGAAAATAATAAAGCCATCGAGATATTGAAAAACATTTTAAAGATGAACCCTAATGAAGTATCAGCTCACTATGACTTGGGTGTGAATTATTCATCAGCGGGAAATTTCAAATTATCCAGGAATCATTTCCTCATTTTCAAAAAATATGCAGAACGTTGGGAAAAGGAATATCCTCAAAACCCGGCAACATTTGTTACCCTTGGTGCAGTTTTGTCAAGGCTTGGTGAAAAAGAAGCAGGTTGGGAAACAGGCAAAAAAGCAATAGAACTGGATTCTGCTTTTCATTTTCGATATGCTGAATTTTTGGCTACGCAGGATAAAAAAACTGAAGCCCTTGACCATTTGGAAAAAGCTCTTGAGAATGGTTATCGTGATTTGGTTTGGATTAAATTAAATCCTGACATATTCCTCTTGCATGAAGAACCACGATACAAAGATCTAATCAATCAATATTTTGCAGAAAATTGATATTCATCAGAACCAGTTGCAAAGCATCTTTGAGATGCTTTGCAACTTAAAAGAATATAATAAAACACAATATGCAAAACTGGACTACCGAAATACAAGAACTCAAAAACTACAATCAATCCTTATCAGGTAAAATTCCGGATTTAGAGAAAGAATTGGAGCGCTTGATTAAGGTTGAAGATGAAATAGGTGTTTTAGTCTCTTCCAGAAGATGCCTTGAAGTTATTGTCAATGACTTGTGCAAAAAAGAATCCATCAAACTTGGAAAAACAATACCCCTAAAAGGCATTATAGATAAACTAAATAAAGAAAATAAAGCACCTTCACATATTATCAGTTCCATGCTGAATTTAAATACGATTTCAACTTATGGGGCACACCCCAAAGAATTTGATTCACGACAAGTAAGAACAGTTTTGATTAACCTTACAACCATAATTGAATGGTACCTGGAATACAAAAATATTGGAGATGTAGATACAGAAAAGGGGAAATATGAGACTGAAAAACCATATGATTTAAAAGAGCTTGTTCATGTTTTTAAACCAAAGAGAAAACCAATTATTATTAT
>JBDLJL010000126.1:0-15199 GCA_039714415.1 Bacteroidota bacterium | reverse complement strand
ATCGGTTTCTGCAGTTAAATATCCAGCAGAAGCATGGTTTCCCCAACCAAAGGCATTATCCCAGTTTGTAATATCTCCACTAGCAATTCCATTTGCAGGGGATAGGGCAAAAACGGGGTCTGATTCTGTAAAGCTTGTTAAATACGTATTTTCATCAACACTACCATTTGCTTTTAAAAATTGTGAAGAAGTACCACCAGCCCTAACAATTGAAGACCCTGTTACTGCCCCACTTGAGGTAACTGCACCGGCATTCCAAATACCGTTTCCTATTGTGCCCAAAGTAACAATTGTATTATTACCGGTGTAAGTGCTATTATTGCTTGAGACTTGGTCGTTAACAAATGTTTGGGTAGCTAAAGTCCCTGATATTGGCAAAGTTACATTAGAACCCGCAGCATTGGCATTAAGGGTTATGTCGTCTGTGGTTGTTGTAAACGAACCTCCTAAGTTTATTGTCTCACCATCAATGCTATTTATCGTTAGCTCACCATTTATAGCTAATGTTGCATCACGACTAATAGTTTGATCCGTTGCAATATTTGAACTGTTACCTATTAATATCCTGCCTTGGATTAAAGTGTTTGTCATTGCATTATTCGTTACAAAACTTTCAGTTGCCAAAGTACCATTTGTTGGCATGGTTAAGGTTGTATTGGCTGTTGAATTAAGCTGCACTGTATGTCCACCAGAAACCGTAAAGTTATTTGCAAGTGTGAGACGGTTTAATTTGATTCTGTCGGTGGTATTATTAAAATATTGTGGGTAACCAGCTTGGTACGCTGCAACAATTTCACCAATTGACAGGTCAGCAGTAGCGCCAGTTTCTATATTTTCAAGTTTAGTATGGTCTGCGGGACCAAAATAATCTGGGTAACCTGATTGGTATGCTGCAACAATTTCACTACTTGACATATCATCTTTAGCAAAATTTTCAATGGTAGCTAATTTTATATCATCTGCAGTAGTATAATAATGATCAACACCGGATTGGTATGCACTTACAACATCAGCATTGTCCATATCGCCTGTGTTTGTTCCACTTAGGTTTGTTGCGAAAATACTTCCTGTAAATGTGCCACCATTATGGCGGCTCACAAAATCATAAGGTAGATTTATATTAACACTACTGTTAGCTTCACCTGTAATTGAAAGAGTAACAATATTTTCATTTACAGCGGTTGAAAGGGTTTGATTGTCTGTGTTAGTTCCAATATATTGAGCCAAATCAATAGGGTTTGCATTTGGGTTGTTGGTTATTGCTAATGTGTTACCTATTAAAACAAGATCCTGAATCTCATTTGTTATACTAGCATCAGCATCATTAGCTGAAACTGAACCACCACCATTTGATAGGATTATATTATTCCCATTTTTTGAGATTGTTTGAAGCTCATTAGAAGGATTAGCGTCTGCATCATCCTTATTGGTTACATTTAGTGCTTGTAATGCATATGGTACGGTCATGATTTGCGATGATCCCATAAATTGATAACTGTCACCATTATCAATATCAATATCCACTCGCAAATAATAGATATTATTACTCCAATTGATGTTCGAAAAATTTGAATCACCGCCTATATTAAGAGAAACAATACCGTACTCAGAAGTTGCTTTATTAAACTCTTCAGAATACACGGGTGTACCGGAATTACTTCCTCTTAAAATGCTTATTTTTATTGCCACTAATTTATCTGTGATTAGTGTACCAGAGCCATCTCTTATTACCGCTTGATATTGGATTTGATTTGGGACTTGCCCAAATGTTACTCCACTTATACAACCCAAAATTATGATTACTGTTATAAATCTTTTCATCTGTTTATTTTTAAATTATTTTTATTTATCAGATGGAACCGCATGATGAAAAATAATCATTGCTTTGTGTGTTAATAACCTTTAGCTCACGAACACAATTAAAGTAATAATAGATTATGAGTAATTATTTTTAACATGCTTGTTTCATGTGTCTATATTTATTGTTTTTTTTGCCACATGGAACATCCATATTAGTCATTCCCTTGGATGGCAAAGCCTTTGCTATGGATGTTTCATGTATTTATATTTTATTATTTTTAGATGTCACCGAAATCGTTCCGATACTCGGGTTTCATTTGTAAATTTTAGTAAATTAATAAGGAGCAAGATTTAGTTTAAATATACTACTTTAAAAATCTTAATATAGGAACCAGCTTTATTAAAGGTTCTGATAAAATAGACACCGTTTTCAAAAGATGAGAAATTAATTTGATAATTATTACTATTATTAAAGGAATTACTTGTTTTAATAACTCTCCCACTCTGGTTAATTAATTCCCACCTAATTTCCAGGTTTTGTTTTGACTGAATTTGTATATTCAGAATATCCTTAACGGGATTTGGAAAAACCTTAATACTTATTTCAGATATTTCTTCAAACTGGTAAATGCCGGTAATATTAAAATTACTTTGCAAAAACCCTTGTGTTAGTGTTAAACCATTTTTTGAATATGTAGCTGTTTGAAAATCACCAAGTGTCCAGGCAATATGTGCATACCCATTTCTTTGAAAATCACTTCCGGCAGAAATTATAACATCAGGAGTATTCGTTTGCGAAAAACACAGTAAAGGAATAAAAAGTAATGTGAAAGAAAACAGGAGTTTTTTCATAACATTGTTTTATCTTAAGTTGTTTCAGGTTATAATTAAAGTTTTAATTGATTCAAATTTACAAAATTAATTTCAACCAGATATGGCATTTGTCGTAATTTGCAGCTAAAAAGAATTTGCCTGTCATGAAAAGAATTTATCTGGTGTTAGTAAAATATTAATTGGCATAATGAAGGTAAACATTCATCAAAAAAGAAGATTATTTTATTTAGGTAGTATTAATTAGGATTACTTTTAAAACATTTTTAAATACAATATTAGAAATAAATTAACAAAAATCTGCAATTTGCTTGATTTTGAAGATTTTAGTGGCAGGTGCCGTTGGTTTTATAGCTTCACATCTGGCAATTGAATTAATTAAAAGGGGTGATGAAGTTGTTGGTCTGGATAACATAAATGATTTTTATGATATAAATATTAAGTACGACCGTTTAAATTAATGGATTTCATTGCTGCTATAGAAGAAAAATTGAATAAAACAGCAAAAATAAATATGAAGCTTATCTAGGCAGGTGATGTTCCTGCTACCTATGCTGATGTTGAGGGCCTGATGAAAGGTGTTGATTATAAGCTAAATGCAACGGTAAAACAGGGGTGGAAATTCTGTTGATTGGTATTTAAGCTATTTCAGTTAGGGTTATTTACTGATTTTTGATCATAGGATTGTTGCTTCTGAACAATTTATTTTAATGTTTAATCAAAATTAGTATGATACACAACTTAATAATTGGTATTTTAATGTGCTCTAATAAACAGTTTTAACAAAATGCAAGATTTCAATTTTAAAAAAGGTGTTATAGTTGATACTGTGCAGATGATTGGGCTTTTTCTGGCATCTGTTATAGCCGTTTATAAGACAAATCAGACAATTAGGGATCTTTTTTTCCTTATTCCGTTAGTATTAGCTTTTAGATCAAAAAAAGATTATTTCTGGTTTGCTTATTTCTTTATATTAGTTAGTGCCCCTGCCAGCTTTTTTGTGAATCGTTACCAGGCTGCTATGTTCAGGCTTCCATTTTATGCCATTATTCCTAAATTTAGTTTATCACCAATAGATATATTTTTATTTATTTCCATTTTTAAAGCAATTAGAACAACTGTAAAAATTAAATTTCAATTAAATAAACCGCTGGAGTTTTTTCTGTTTTATATAATTTTTGTTTCTATACCTGTGAGCTTCCTTTTGGGAACACAACTTAAACCATTTATCAACACGATGAGGTCTTTCTTTTTTTTCGGAATAATTTTCTCCTATCTGAGGTTGATTAATAGCAAAGAAGAAATATTAAAGTTTGGTTATCTGTTATTTCCGTTTAGCATTTTAATTATATTCGATCAGCTCTATGTTATTAATATGGGAAGTCGGTTAATTTCTGTGTTTGATCCAAGCATGCTGGGTGTTTTTGTTAGAAATAGTATGTCGGGGGATATTAGAGCAGTGGTACAAGGTATTTTAATTGTTTTTTACACGCTCATTTTTGGTTTTCAGATTAGTAATAATAAAAAATATGAAATTTTTCCTGGTTTTTCAACTATTGCGATACTGTTGCCTATTGGAAGTTTCTTCCTTTCAGCTACAAGATCATGGATGGTAATTGGCGTTATTGCAATATTGGGATATATAGTTTTGTCTGCCAAAGGTGTGAAGTTTGCTGTACAAATGGGTGCAATAGGAGCATTTTTAATTATTGGTCTATTTGCGTCAGGATTTATTGAAAAGGATTTTATTGATAACATTAATAGACGATATTTCGAACTTGGAGAAATGGCAACTTCAGGAAATTTAAGGCAAGGAACTTTTGCGGGTCGAATTGACGAGGATATTCCAAAGGTTTTAAAAGGCGTTGCTTACAGTCCTGTAATGGGTGTTGGTATGTCTCGATACATGAAAAGATATTATAGTAATGATGTAGGTTTTATGAATACAATTTTAATCTATGGTTTTGTTGGTTTCCCTGTTTTCTTATTTTTTCTTTTTCGATATGTGTTTTTACTAAATAAATTTCGGCAAAATCAAGATTACAACTTAACGGAGAAAGGTATCTTTATATCATTGATCTTAGGGTTTGCTGGAATTATAGCCGGATACTTTTTTACCTGGGACTTTTTCTCATTTTATCCGGAAAAAGTATTTTTTGTATCAATTGTATTTGCTACTGGTGATCTTGTTTTAGAATTACATGATAAAGATCCTGCATAATAAGTTTCAAAAAACAAGTTGAAAATCTCTCAGCAATTTTTAATAAACATTGAAAATTGAACCAAATCAGCTGTTTTGATTGCAGCCTATAATAAAATTCAACAGTAAAATTACTTAATTCCCTTTAACCAAAGTTCTAGAGAGATTAGATTTATTATAAACTTGTCTAAAGAAAAATTAAATAATAAAGCTCTCTTATTTCGGAAAGATGATTTATTTTCAATGAATTGATTAATAAGCTTATTTAATTCTTTTTTATTAAAAAGCTTCTTTGACTTCATTTTTTCATAGTCTAATGTTTTTAATAGAAAATCTTTGTGTTGTTTTCTTATAAAATAAGGATAATTTACCAAGTTGGGGTCCGCAAATAGGTCTTTTTTAATTATGTGGGATGATAGTTTGTTTGTTACTAATTTCGCATACTTCACAATTCGTCCTGTGTTATAGTACGGTAGCTTACTTAAATAAGGGCTGTTTTGTTTTATAATAAAATTCTGAATTGAAGCACTTGTGCGTTCATTAAGCCCCATAAACTTAATTTGTTGCAATAAATCTTTATGGAAAAATGATCCAATTGTTTTAAAATGTTTTCCAATCACTTTCATTGAATTGCTTGCCACATTGGCACTATATGAACTAAATAAAAAATATTGCAAATAATCAATTGCCTTCGCCGCCCCATTTGCTTTAAATAATTCTTTTTCAACGGATTTCTTAATTTGTTTCTTAATTTCATCAATGCTTAAACCATTAAAAAGGTTTTCATAATAACTGCTTAAGTCTGCTTTAAAATTAAGGACACTAGGTATGTTTTTTAGGATGAACCCTAAAATTGTGCTAATATTCATTGAATCAGGCGAATTGTTTCCAAAAGGATGGTTTCTGTATAGTTGGTTTCCTAAAACCCCCGAAAAAAAAACATCGGCATTGTTTTGTTCTTTCTCTATTGATTCAAATGTATGGATATAATCAAAAAAGCAATTGAGTCCGTTAAAGTCTTCTGTATTTGACGAAACTTTTTTTACAAGATCTTTAAACCATTTTTCATCGAGATTATAGAAATTGTGGGGAATTTTAAGAGCTGAGCTTACTTTCTTTGCAAGTGTAACATCTGTATGATGTTGTGGGCCATGTGTATACGTCTTTATTTTGTCCAGATTGTTGACATATGCTGATAGTATTGTCCGGGTATCACATCCGCCGGTAAATGGTATACACATAGTATTACCAATATTTAATATTTTCTTGTGATAATTATTGAAAATTTCACGAAACTTATCATAAGAAATTTTGTCATTTTCAGTTAATCCCAATAAATCCCAATATGTATCCTTTTTTATTATAAGATCAATACCAATTTCATATTTTTTAGCGGCTTCAAATTCATATATTTCATTTATATGTGTTTTATTTCCAATTTTAAACCCAAAATTGAGGTATTCAATAATACTTTGCTGATTAAGTTTAACTTCGGGTAGATTATTTGTAATCTCTTTAATGTTATCCGTAATTAAAATATAATTTGTACATTTATAATAGAACAGACTATAAACCCCATATCTGTCAACAATAAAAAAACTAATATTTTGAATTTTATCAATAATGGTAATTGAATATAACCCATCGATTAAATGTATAAAATCAAACCTTTTTGTTATATAAGAATTATAAATATCATTTGAATTGACCCATTTATCTGATTGGGTGCTATACGGATAGCCATATACAAAGACAATGGTGCTTTCATTTTCAAAAATATCATAATCTTTTTGCTTTTCTCGGAAAATTACTTTTGAATCTGAAAACTTATACTTTGGCAATTTGATAAGCATAATTTGTAAAATAAAATAGATGAAAAAAGTAGAATCCTGAATATAACGTTATTGGTGTAAATGTACAAAAATATAATTACAGTATTCAACTTATTTTTAGTTTTTGGTATTTAATGTATTTATATATATAAGATGGTTGGATATTTATAATATTTTGAGGACAGAATTATACTTAAACTATAATTATAACCATTCATCAAAGAATTTATTCCTTACGTAACAAACTTAATTTTAGTATTAAAAATGTTTCTAATTTGGTTTTCGAAAAATGGGAAAGTGTTTATTTATTTCTGATTCATATCTTAGGGGCAACTTGCTAATTGTCAGATGAAAAATGAGACAATAGATATTTGAGATACCCATGTAATCCAATGGGAAAATTAAAATTAAATTTATGAAACAAGCATTTTTTAAATAAGTATTAACATTTAAGGAAATGATTATTTAAAACGTGCGGTTACATATGGCAAATTAAAACAATTAAAGAGAAGCATATGAAAGTAGTAATTCTTGCCGGAGGATATGGGTCAAGATTAGGCTCATTATCAGAATTAATTCCAAAACCAATGATTGATGTTGGAGGAAGGCCTATAATATGGCATATCATGAAAATTTATGCTCATTACGGGTTTACTGATTTTGTAATCGCTCTTGGGTATAAAGGTCATATTATAAAGGACTATTTCTATAATATGAAGCATCGAAATAATGATTTTACGGTAAATACAAAATCAGGTGAGGTTACATATCATAATTCAGGAACCGAAGATTGGAATGTTACTTTGGTTGATACAGGTCTTGAAACATTAAAAGGTGGTAGGATAAAACGGATGGAGAATTATCTTGATGATATTAATATGTTAACCTATGGTGATGGTGTTGCAGATATCAATATTCATGAATTGGTAGGTTATCACAAAGATCATGGCAAGCTAGTGACCTTGTCAGGCGTACGGCCACCGTCTATGTTTGGTGAAATTATCCAGGAAAATGGCAAGGTAATATCTTTTGAAGAAAAGCCACAGACTTCAAAAGGTTTTATCAATGGGGGTTATATGGTTTTTAATAAAGAAATACTTAGTTTATTAACCAGGGACAAAAATTGTGATTTTGAGTTTGGTCCGCTCGAAGAACTTGCTACAAAGGGAGAAGTAATGACATTTCGACATGAAGGTTTTTGGGAATGTGCTGATACGGTCAGGGATTTGAATCACTTGAATAAGTTGTGGCGGTCTGGCGAGGCAAAATGGAAGGTTTGGAATTAAAAAACTATTATAAATTAATCCTAATTTAAATGAAACAATTTCTGAGAATCGGTATGGTTCTTCCGTAATAGCGGAATAGGCTATGTGATAAAATGAAAATCAATTAAAAAATAAAAATATGAAAAAAATAATTGTGACTGGCCATACTGGCTTTATAGGTTCGTTATTAGTTCCGTTATTGATTGAAAAAGGGTATGAAGTAGTTGGTATCGATACAAAATATTTTGGAGAAGATTGTGAATTTTATCCTCCAAAAACTGGTTTTAAAGAAATAGTAAAAGATACCCGCCAATTGCAGGAAAGTGATTTAGAAGGTGCTTATGCCATTTGCCACCTTGCAGCCCTTTCAAATGACCCACTCGGTGATCTGGATGAGCAATTAACTTTTGATATTAATCATCTGGCTTCAGTTGAGATAGCTAAAATGGCCAAAAATGTTGGTGTCGAAAAGTATATCTATTCATCATCATGTAGTTTATATGGTATAGCTGATGGTGATGTGGCATTGGATGAAACAGCTGATTTTAATCCAGTTACAGCATATGCCAAATCAAAAGTTTATTCTGAGCGTGATATAATTCCTTTAGCAACGGATGATTTTTCTGTTACATTTATGCGTAATTCAACTGCATATGGGATTTCACCTAAGTTAAGGTTAGATTTAGTTGTGAACAACCTGGTTGGATGGGCTGTTACTACAGGTCAAATTCGAATAATGAGTGATGGTTCTCCATGGCGTCCTTTAGTTCATGCTGAGGATATTGCAAGGGCTTTTATTGCTGTAATTGAAGCTCCTAAGGAAAAAGTAAACAGACAGTCTTATAATGTAGGACATACATCTGAGAATTTTCAAATTAAAGATATTGCTAAAATGGTAGGTGAAGTAGTCCCTGGTTGCGAGGTCGTTATTACCGGTGAGCATGGAGGAGATTCAAGATCGTATAGGGTCAATTTTGACAAAATTGCCAAAGAATTAAATTTCAAACCTAAGTGGACGCTTAGAGATGGAATAAAAGAAGTTTACGAAGCTTACAAAAAATATGGAATGGATGATGATCAATTCAATGGTCGTTATTTTACACGTTTGAAAGAACTGCAACGTCATATTAAAGAAAAGCATATTAATAGTGAATTGTTCTGGATTTAAAGAGACTTAAAAGTGAAAATTACAGAAAAAGAACTAAAAGGTCTTTTTGAAATTGAAATGAATCCTTTTGAAGATCATCGAGGGTTTTTCATGCGGACTTATGATTCAAATATACTTATTCAATATGGTCTAAATAGAGAATGGGTGCAGGAAAATCACTCAAGTTCTGTTCAAAAAGGTACTTTAAGAGGCTTACATTTTTTAAATATGCCTCATACGGATGCAAAACTAATACGTTGTGTTCGTGGTGAGATATATGATGTTGTGGTAGATGTTAGAAAGAACTCCTCAACTTATGGAAAATGGACTTCAATTATTCTATCTGAAAAGAATAAAAAAAGCCTTTTTATACCACGTGGGTTTGCCCATGGTTTTTGCACTTTAAGCGAAAATTGTGATATTATTTACAAACACGATAATTTTTATAATGGTGAATTTGATTCTGGTATTTTATGGAATGATTCAGATTTAAACATTGAATGGCCCGTAAGTAGTCCTATTTTATCAGATAGAGATAAAAAATTAATGCCTTTTAACGAATTTACAAATAAGTTTGGTGGATTAAAAGTATGATAATGTACAAAATGCAAGGTATTTATATCACATTTTTTAAACTTTAAACTTAAAACTTGAATTATATGAATGAAAAAGAAATAAGAGCTCAAATTTTAGAGTTAACTAAAGAATATTACAAAGCAAAATTTCCTAAGCAGGAATTTGAAGCAGGAAAATCTATTGTTAGATATGCAGGTAGGGTTTTTGATGAAAAAGAAATTGTAAATCTTGTTGATTCTTCGTTAGATTTTTGGTTAACTGCCGGTAGATTTGCTGAAGAATTTGAATATGAATTTGCTAATATGTTTGATGCAAATGATTGTGCACTAGTGAATTCTGGTTCTTCAGCTAATTTGGTGGCAATGTCAGCACTTACATCACCAAAACTGGGAAGTCGTAGGGTTAAGCCAGGTGATGAGGTTATTACGGTAGCAGCTGGTTTTCCAACAACAGTTGCACCAATTATTCAAAATAAAGCAGTTCCTGTATTTATTGATATTTCTTTGGGAAATTACAACATAATGACAGAATTACTGGAACAAGCGATTTCAGCCAAAACCAAAGCGATTTTTATTGCCCATACATTAGGTATTCCATTTGACTTGAAAACGGTTTCAGAATTTGCTAAAAAACATAACCTTTGGTTAATTGAAGATAATTGCGATGCGCTGGGTAGCAAATATGACGGCAAACTTACAGGAACTTTTGGCGATATTGCTACTTTTTCTTTTTACCCAGCACACCATATTACAATGGGTGAAGGTGGTGCTGTAATTAGCTATAATGAGGAGCTATCACGAATAATTAAATCATTCAGAGATTGGGGGCGTGATTGTTATTGTGCATCTGGTGAAGATAATACCTGTGGGATAAGGTTTACACAACAATTTGGTAAAATGCCTTTGGGTTATGATCATAAGTTTATTTATTCACATCTTGGCTATAACCTAAAAGTATCTGATATGCAGGCTGCTGTTGGTATTGAACAGTTGAAAAAATTACCAGAGTTTATAGAGAAAAGGAAAGCTAATTACACTTTGCTTTTTGAAGGTTTAAAAAAGTTTGAAGATAAACTTATATTACCTGTTGCTACAGAAAATAGTGATCCTTCATGGTTTGGTTTCTTAATTACAGTTAAGGACGATGCTGGTGTTTCACGAAATGACCTAGTTCAATTCTTGAATCAGAACAAAATTCATACGCGTAATTTATTTGCTGGTAATATTGTTAGGCAACCAGCTTTTGAAGGAATTGAAATGCGTATTGTCGGAGATTTAAAGAATACAGATTATGTAATGAATAATACGTTCTTTATTGGCTTATATCCGGGTAACGGAGAGGCTGAAATTGATTATGTAATTAATAAATTTGAAGAATTCTTTGCATAGATGGCTGTTGTAAGAAAAATTCCCGTAAAAGTAGTTGATATAGTTTCATTTTCTGAAAATGTAAGACAGTATAGACTCGAGTCTCAAAAGTCAGGGATTCGATTTAAGCCTGGTCAGTTTTTGCATTTTGCAATTGATGCTTATGATCCAAGCTCTAATTGGCCTGAATCAAGAGTCTTCTCAATAGCCAATTCACCTACAAGAACTCAGTATATTGATGTTCTCGTATCTAAAATTGGTGAATTTACATCGAAAATGTTCGATTCATTAAAAGTGGGCGATGAAGCATGGATAAAACTACCTTATGGGATATTTAATTTTGATGAATCAATTAATAATGATACTGTTTTAATTGCTGGTGGTACAGGAGTTAGTCCGTATATTTCGTTTTTGCAATATGCAATTGATAATAAACTGAATCCTGCTATTCATTTAAATTATGGTGTTCGAAAAACAGATATGCTTATAATTCAGGATTTAGTTAAGGAAGCAGTGCAAAAACTATCTAATTTTAATTACAATATTTATGTTGAAGAAGAAATTAATAACGATTTCGGCTTAAATTTAAATTCTGGTCAATTACCTGTTAGTGAAATAGTGGAACAATCTTTAAAATTAGATCAAGCAGTTTATTATTTATCAGGGCCACCGGCAATGATTACGGCATTTGATGTAGAATTAAAGGCTAAAGGAGTTAAGCAAGAAAATATTAAATACGATAATTGGGAGTAACAATAGTAATTGGTCATTAGAATTTGTCAATAAAGCACCAAAGATAGGTGCGGAATATAAAATATTTGAGCTTGTTCAACAATAGAGCAATTTAACAATTTAACAATTTAATTGAAATGAACATAAGATTATTTAAACCAAGTATTGGACAAGAGGAACTAGATAATATCAAACAAGTTTTTGAAAGAGAATGGCTTGGTTTAGGGCCAATGGTTTCACAATTTGAAAAAGAATGGAACGATTATGTAGGGTCAAAAATGTCAATAGGCTTAAATTCGGCAACTGCTGCCTTACATTTAGCGTTAATGGCATATAAGTTCCCAAAAGGTAAAAAAGTACTGGTGCCTGCGATAACTTTTGCGTCTACTGCTACGTCTGTCTTATATAACGATTTAATTCCTGTGTTTGTTGATGTTGAAAGAGATACCGCATCAATGGATTTAGAGGATTTAAAAAGAAAATATACAAAAGATTGTGTTGCGGTTATTCCTGTCCATAATGGTGGTTATCCTGTTCCAATGGATAAACTAATGGAAATTGCAAGAGAGCGGAATTTAAAAGTCATTGAAGACTGTGCTCATAGTGCTGGAGGTGAATACAAAGGAAAAAAGTTAGGAACCTGGGGTGATGTAGGTTGTTTTAGTTTTGAAGAAAAAAAATGTATGACCACAGGTGATGGCGGAATGATTTGTTCTGACGATGTTGAACTTATTACACCCTTGAGGGCACAACGTTGGGTTGGTATTGATAAAGATACATGGAAAAGGACGCAATCGTCTGATACTGATGACGATGCTATGCATTGGCATTATGAAATTGCAAAGCTTGGTTACAAATACAACATGAATGATGTTGCTGCTGCAATTGGTTTAGCCCAATTACATAAGCTTGAAGAAATGAACCTAAAAAGGCGTAGCATTTTCAAAAAATATATAGATGGGATTGCAGATTTAAAAACTATTAAACCAATTTTCCCTTATGATACAGAAAAAGGTGCATATTGGTTTTTTGCAATACGTAGCGAGCATAGGGATGAGCTAATTGTTTATTTAAAGAATAAAGGAATTGCAACGGGCGTTCATTTTTATCCATTGCCTCTTCAACCATTATTTCAGCCTTATAATAATAGATGTAAAGTAGCCGAAGAAATCTGGCAAACTTTTATCACGCTTCCGTCTCATGTGGATTTAACTGAAGAAGAAATAAGTTTTGTAATAAAAGCACTTCAAGAGTTCGATTTGGAAAAATGAAAAAAATGAACGATCCTAAGGTTACGGTATTAATTTTAAGTTACAACGGTAAAGAATTATTAAAAGATTCTGTATCAAGTTATTTGGCTAATGATTACCCGAATTTTGAAGTTGCAGTTATTGATAATGGCTCCGTTGATGGAACAAAAGAGTTTGTTGAATCAGAATTTCCAAATGCTAAAGTTGTCAGAATAGATGATAATAGAGGTTATTCAGGTGGTTTCAACTTTGGTTTAGAATATGCTTTTGATAAAAGTCAATCAAAATATGCCATTATCACTAATAATGATGTAAAGGCTGATTCAAAAGTAATTTCGGAGCTTGTAAAAGTTGCAGAGATAGACGAAATGAATGCTTTTGTTACCGGGAAGGTTTATTATTTTGATAAACCTGACACATTGCAAACTGTAGGAAAAAAAGAAGATTCTGTGTATTGGAGCGGTGGGCATATTGGAAGCAAGGAAAAAGATATCGGACAATATGAGGAAATTGCTGAAAGATATTTCGCTGATGATATTTACACCTTGGTAAGTAAAAAAATGTATGATGAAGTAGGAGCCTATGATACAAATTTTTTGTTTCAATCCGAAGAATATGACTGGCAGGCAAGAGCTAAAGAAAAAGGATACAAAATAATGTATACCCCTGGTTCTAAAATCTGGCATAAAGAGAGTATGACAATTGGGAAACAATCACCTTTTAAAGCTTTTTTTGATGCCCGAAACCCTATGATAGTTGTAATGAAATATAAATCGCCTGATTTTTTCAGGAAATATTTTTGGCAACATTTTAAAAAAGGTGTCTTTAAAAATTCTTTGGTAAGGATTAAGAAATTAAGACCTAAGGTAGCCTGGAGTATCTGGATGGGGTTTTTCTCAGGATTAAAATGGGGATTTAAAAATAAAATATTAACACGTAAACATTTTTTTAGATAGAAATAACTTGCAAAGTCTTTAAGACAAGGTAAGTTTAGTTTGTTGTGAGAAAAAAACTTAGCAAGCTCCTAAAACTTACTACGAAAGCATAAATTAAAAATATGGGCATTAAAAAAGTAATTGTTAAAATTTATATCAAGTGTTTGCTTATTGAATTCAAGATGCGAAAGATACTTTTTGGTTTTGATAATGCAAATTTAATGCTTCAACATGTTGACAAAAGGGCGATTATTCCTATTCTTAGAGCGGGTAAAGCGCAAATTGCTGATGAATGTATTTTTAAAACTCCTTTGTTTATTGATAATGCAAAAGGAACTTATAAAAACTTAAAAATTGGTAAACATGTAAGTATAGGAGCAAATACTTATATCGACCTTATGGGCGAGGTTGTTATTGGTGATTACACAGGTGTTGGTCCGGGAGTTAGCTTTTTAACTCACTGGCACGTGGGTGAGGTACCTATGAAAAAACTTTTTCCTTATAAAACCGAAAAGATTGAGGTAGGTTCAAACTGTTTCATTGGAATAAATTCAACAATATTGTATGGGGCTAAATTAGAGGAGTTTACGCTAGTTGCTTCACAAACATTAGTAAGCGATACATATAAAACGGGAAGTTTGGTTGCCGGAAATCCTGCCCAAATAACAAATAAATTATCTGAAAAAGTTATAGAAAAAATAGTTAATAGTAAATAAGGTGCTTTTTAGTAACCAAGAGTTTTTGATTTTTAGAGATTACAAAAATATTTATATAGAAATGGAAAAAAACGAAGCTAAAGAAATAGTAATAAATGCGGTGAAAGAATATATTGATGATGAATCTGTGCAAATAAATGAATCAGCAATATTATTGGGAAATGATGCAGTTGTTGACTCTATTGGATTGGTTAATTTAATAGTTGATATTGAATCTGCTTTAGCAGAAAAAGATATTGAAATAACACTCACTTCTGAAGATGCAATGTCAAGAAGAAAGAGTCCGTTTAGGTCGGTAGAAACTTTGAGTGATTATATTATCGAGTTAATTTAGAAAGGTTAAAATGAGTAAAGTAATGATAATTACCGGTTCCCGTAAGGGGATTGGTCGATATTTAGCCGAATATTATCTTAAAAAAGGCTTTACAGTGGTTGGTTGTTCAAGGTCAGATTCTGATTTGGAACACGAAAATTATGAGCATTATATGCTTGATGTTTCTGATGAGAAAGGTGTGAGAAAGATGGTAGGTGCTACATCCAAAAAATAT
>JBDLJL010000125.1:0-15237 GCA_039714415.1 Bacteroidota bacterium | reverse complement strand
TTCACAGATTTTAAAACAAGCAAAGCTTGTTTTTCTGAGAAAATCAATGAAATTGATTTTTTTAATCTGTGAATCTGTGGCATACATTTGTTTATTAAACCTTTAAGTTGACTGAATACTTGCGATTTTTTTAGGCGATTTTATCTATTTATTTTTATAATTTCCATAGGTCTGATAGAACATCCAGAAATTCAATATTTATTATTACAGTAGCTTTCATTAAATAATCATGCGTTAATGTTTTAATTTAAATCGTGAATGTTTCTTGTTCAAGATACTTTTTGTAGGCTTTTTCTTCCTGAGATTTGTAGGCACTTAATCGATAAAGCATTTCATCAAAATCAATTTTATCAGCATCAAATTCCGGTCCGTCAACACAAACAAATTTTGTTTCCCCACCAACAGTAACCCTACATGCACCACACATACCCGTACCGTCAACCATAATTGTATTTAAACTGGCCACAGTAGGAATATTATATTTTTTAGTAGTCAGGGCTGCAAATTTCATCATTATTGCCGGGCCAATTGCTACTGCCTCATCCACTTTTTCTCTGTTAATAACTTCCTCCATCCCCTGGGTAACCAATCCTTTATTTCCGTATGAACCATCATCGGTCATAACAATTACTTCATCAGAATGTTGCCTCATTTGTTCTTCAAGAATAATTAAGTCTTTATTTCTTGCAGCTAATACAGTTATAACACGATTCCCTGCTTTTTTATAAGCTTCAACAATTGGCAACAAAGGTGCAATACCAACACCACCACCGGCAGCAAGTATAGTCCCTAATTTTTCAATATGCGTTGCCTTACCTAAGGGGCCTACCACATCGGTAATAAAATCACCTTCATTCAAACGCATTAATTTTGCTGACGATACGCCAACTTCCTGTACCACCAGATCAATTGTCCCTTTTTCAATATTAGCTCCTGCAATGGTTAAAGGAATACGTTCGCCTTTTTCATCAACTCGAATAATGACAAAGTGACCTGCTTTTCGGCTTTTTGCAATTTCAGGGGCTTCAATTACAATCTTTGCCACTTTATCTGAAAAGAACTCTTTTTTAATTACTTTGTTCATATGTGTAAATTAATGTGAAGTTTTGAAATATGATAATTACTTTAAATAGAAATATTGATTTTTTATAAACCAATAAGTCAGGGATTAATATTATATTTTCTAATCCAATAAATGATCTTATTCATGAATTATCCAAAAATAGTAAAAAAGAATAATTGTAAACAGACTTTTAAGAATAGCCGGATTATTTATAATGATTCTATACTACCGAAACAATTATGAATTAAGATTAAGGTTATGTTTGTAATAAACACATTTTCAATAATAACCAATATGTTATCCTTTGCGTTAGATATTCCCAAAGATTAGGTCTGCTGCTATTTTATACATGAAAATATGTTGTTAAATATTTTTATTATCGTTGTCTAAAAGATTGATAAGAAAACAAATAATTTAGTATTTTTACCATATAAAGTCAATACCTTGGCTTAAAGCTAATAGTTAGTTCGTCTTGATATAGTTTTGGATCTTTTAAGAAAGCATGATCACTTTTAAAAAACATATTATAACAGCAACAATTATAATTATTGCCAGCAGTCCAACTTATTCCCAATTTTGGGGATCCATTTTAGGTTCTGGAAAATGGAGTATTAATGCAGAAAGCAATGCTGGCCCCGTGTTTTCAACCGATTTTGGAAAAGGTTGGGAATTAGCTTATGGTGGCGGGGCGGAATGGTCACCATTTACTAAAATATTATATTTTGGTGTCAAGATAAATTATGTCCATCAGTTTTTAAACGATAATACTCCTAATCAAGATATTTTCACAAGTATGCCTGACAAAATTAACATGCACTCACGCTATCTACGTAGCCAATACGGGGGAAAGATACGCTTTGATTGGGCTTTAAAAAAAACCAGTTATAACGATTGGGATCTTTTTGTCAGCTATTATTATCAAACAGATTACCTGTTAAAAGAAAATATAGAATTACATTATGGCAGCACAACAGAAAACACTAATACAATACACTCTACTGAGCTAAACTCAGGAAGTTACTATGAATTAGGCTACTCATGGACACCTAACGACCAAATTAAATTGGATATTAGTCTTTACATGTATTATTTAGAAGCTAAGCATAAGATCTTTAATAATGGATTTGGATATTTGCCAAATTACAAGCTTGGTTTTGGAATTAATACAGGTATTTATTTATCCCTATAATTTAAACATTAAACCGAATATCCAGAATGTCACCATTTTCTACTATATATTTCTTCCTTTTGACATACAGTTTTCCCTTGTCTTTATAAACTTGCTCTGATTTTAATTCAATAAGATCATATATGTTTAATGTTGTACCATGAATATAGTTGTTGTTTTATGTGTATATACCATGAATATAGTTGTTGTTCTATATGTGTATACCATTAATTTAGTTGTATTATTTAATGGTTTTATATATTTTTGTAAAAACAATTATATATAAGGCAATCTCTAAAAATACTAACTTCTTCGTTACTCAGATTTTTTAAGACACTCATTTACAAAAGTAAAATCGAGCCTTAAAAAATCTGAAAACCTCGAATTTTGAGTTTTTAGAGATCACCTAAAGTTTAATATTTAGCATATTAAAATCATATGAAAATTTTTAAAAGACATTTGTTCAATGATATTTATCGCCATATATCACAGGAAGAGACAACTATCATAACAGGCTCAAGGCAGGTAGGCAAAACAACTTTGCTGAAAAACATAAAAGACAATTTGGAAAGAGATGGTGAAAATGCTTTTTACATTACCTTGGAACGTGTTGAGGTAAAAAAAATGTTAGATAAAAACCCTGAAAATATTTTTTCGATAATACCACCACCAGGCTCCAATAAAACGTTCATATTTATTGATGAAATCCAATATCTTGATAACCCTACAAATTTTCTGAAATTATTGTATGATGAATATAGGAATAAGTTAAAGCTTGTTGTAACAGGTTCAAGCGCTTTTTATATCGACAGAAAGTTCAAAGATTCTTTAGCAGGGCGAAAGCGGATTTTTCATCTAAAACCTTTTTCGTTTAAAGAGGTGTTAGAATGCAGGGGGGAAATTGAAGTGGCTAAATACGTCCAAAAAGGGATGAATTCGCAAGAAAAAACACCATTAATATATCAGGACAAACTTTTCAGAATAGCAGAAGAGTATGCTATATATGGCGGATACCCCAGGGTTGTTTTAGCAGAAGATTATAAAGAAAAACAACTGGTCTTATATGAGTTGGTCAATTCGTTTTTAAAAAAAGATGCTCTGGAGTCAAGTATAAGGAAAGAATCTGAATTTATGTTATTTGTTGAAGTTCTGGCGGACAGGATAGGAAACAAACTAAACAGACAAGAGCTTGGTAATATTTGTAATATTAATGATGAGACTGTTCTAAACTATATTTACATTCTACAAAAATCATTTCATATTTCAGTTGTCAGACCATTTTGGAGAAGCAAAACAACAGAGCTTAGAAAAATGCCCAAATTTTATTTCCAGGATAATGGTATGCGCAATGCAGTGCTAAACAATTTTACACCTGTTGCCTTACGAAAAGATAAAGGCGAGATAGTTGAAAATATGGCTTATAATTTATTAAGTGAACATTTTTTGCCGAAACAAATAAAATACTGGATGACAAAAGAACAAAAAGAGGTTGATTTTATAATTGATGATAAATTTGCCCTGGAAATAAAGTACAGCGACAGTTTAATAAAAAAAAGTAAATATAAACTTTTTACGGAAACCTATCCAAATATACAATTTAAGTTTGCTTGTTTTGAAAAAACATTTAATAATTTACAACTTTGGTCAGTTTAAGTTCTAATTTCAATTATATTACACATTAAACCTGATATTTAAAATATCACCATCTTCTACTATATATTTTTTACCTTCTACATGTAGTTTGCCATTATCTTTACAAGCCTGTTCTGATTTATGCTCAATAAAATCATTGAATTTCATAACTTCGGCACGGATAAAACCACGTTGTAAGTCACTGTGGATTACCCCTGCGGCTTCCGGGGCTGTAGCTCCCCGTTTAATTGTCCATGCACGGATTTCTTTTGGTCCAACAGTAAAAAATGTATCAAGGTTAAGAATGCTGTATGCCGAGCGAATTAGCTTATTTACACCTGGTTCAGTTAATCCCACATCCTGAAGGAATTCCATTTGTTCTTCCTCTTCTTCCAGTTCAGCAATTTCTGATTCGGCTTGAGCTGCAATTACCAAAACTTCTGTATCATGGTCTTTCAAATGTTCTTTTACTTTATTCGAGTATTCATTACCTGTGGCAGCAGAGGCATCATCAACATTACAGACATAAAATATTGGTTTTGTTGTTAAGAGGAATAAATCACCAACTACTTTTCTTTCTTCTTCACTAACTTCAAGAGTCCTTGCATTTTTAAAATCACCAAGATGATCCTGATATTTTTTCAGGACTTCAATACCTTTTTTAGCATCTTTATCACCTGTTTTGATTAATTTTTGGAAACGGGCTATTTTTTTCTCTACCGATTCAAGATCTGCCACCTGCAACTCAAAATCAAGGATTTCTATATCCCTTACCGGATCAATTGAATCTTCAACATGGGGAAGGTTTTCATCATCAAAACAGCGCAAAACATGGATTATTGCATCTGTATTTCGTAAATCGCCCAGGAATTTATTGCCAACACCTTCGCCCTGGCTAGCACCTTTCGCTAAGCCCGGTAAATCAACAATATCAACTACCACTTGCACCAGTTTTTCTGTTGGTTGTAATTTTTCTAATTCTTTCAGTCTTGGGTCAGGCACTTTTACCATACCAATATTTGATTTTGATGTACTGAAAGAATAGTTTGTAACTTCTGCTTTTGTATTTGAAAAACAATTAAAAATGGTTGATTTCCCTGTGTTTGTTAGTCCTACAATTCCGCAACTTAGAGCCATGATTCCTGTTATTTAATTTGAGAGCACAAAAGTAATGAGTTATTTTAAAAGGGGCAACTAATATTTTGAATGATCCATTTTGAGTAAAAAACCACGCCCATAGGACGTGGCATTGAGATACCCCCTAAAAGGGGATAAAATGCCTTTGCCCTCAAAGAAGGCAAGGGTAACAATGCCCCCACCGATTAATATTCCTTTTTATTTATTATTTTCTTAAAAAACTCTTGAAAAAGCCCTTTTTATCAATTCCTGCTCATTTCGTGGCAAATGAAGGTGTTTTGCTACTTTCTGCCAGCTTTTTACTGTTTCTTTTGTATGGCTGATAATTTCAAGAGCATGTTTTTCTTTTATCCTGAAATACTTTATTACGTCCATAACAAGTTTAAAGTCAAGTGAATTGTCATTTTCTGAGACATTCAATTTTAAACCATTGCCTTCAGCTATAGGATTTATGTCATAAGCTGGTGACAGAGCCCAACCTTTTTTTGTTAACAAGAAACCGTGGTTTCTTAAATGATCATCTGTGTTGGAAATAGCAATTGAAAATACTATCCTACGCCACAGTTCTTCTAAATCTGCATTTACCTTAGCCCCATTTCGAATAATAAATTCAGCTAATTCAAGATAGCTTACTCCTTCATGGAAGTCATCACCATCATTATATCCCAAAAGTGTCATAGCGGATGCAAAATGTATTCTTCCTCCTTTGGGTGTCCTGTCAAACCGCTTGGTTAGAAATGTATCATGTGAGCCTGAGAATTTTTGTGCCATACCTTGTGCGACATTTAGTCCGGCTTTTTGGGCAAGCTCATTGGCAAGCATTTCCCAACCACCAGTATTGATGGCATCCATTTTACTTGGGAACTTTGCAATCCATAAATGATTCTTAGCATCCAATATACTTGCTTTTGGCCTTGCACCTCCCAGAGAGGATCCCGGTTGCACAAGCATATTGAGCCATTTGATATATTCGGGATCATCTACTACATCATCCTCTTCCAGCTTAAGGCTTATTTCTTCCAATTCTTTTAACGAAGTCCATGGGGGAGAGGCTAAGGAGCAATCATCATTTAAAAATGGGCCATTGTCATTTTCTTTAAACCTGATAGCTCCCATTCGATGTTCATCATAAACCCCAAGAAGATAATCTGTTTCAAATAGTCCTGTTTCTTCTCTTTTTTCTATTCTGGCATAAGCTGCTTCTCTTCTCTTCATAAGCAATCTGCCCCATCTGTCAGGTGAAGAATCTAAAAATAAGCCAAAGTTTGATTTTTCACGAGGCAAGTATTGTATTCCTTCATACAATTGTAAATCGGGATCAAGTGTTTGGGCGAAACCAGATTTCAACCATTCTTTGGTATACTCAAATGAGAATATTTCTTTTCCCCTGATTCGTTCTGAAAACAGGGTTCCCATTAACCTGGCTTGTCCCAGAGGCTTCCAATTGGCATAAACCTGAATTTCTCGTCTATTGTTTGTTGAAACCATTGTCTAATTATTTTTTTGGTGCCCTCTCCCTGTTAGTTAATTGTGCATCCTGTAATTTACGTCCCAATTCATCATCTTTTGCAAGTTGCAGAAAGTCTTTTTCAAGACCTAATACCATCATTACCATCAAGTAAGCTCCAATACTTACTGTTTCTGTTCCCTTTTCAATAGAATGCAAAGTAGTTCTGGCAATATTTGCACGTTCAGATACCTGTTCAGCACTCAGCTTTCGACGTAGTCTGGCAAGTTTGATATTTTCACCTACTGCTTGTAAAATTCTTTTAGTTTTGGGCAGTAAAACAACTTTTCTTTTAGACATAATGTTTAATATATGCTACAAATATAATATAATTTGTCTGATATATTAAACATTATAGTTTTAAATATTGAAATACTATTGAGCTTAGGCTGTCTGAAGAGTAATTTTTTAAAATTAAAAACCGCTATACAAAAAATGCATAGCGGTAATTCAATAAGGGAAAGGGTCTTTCCTGTATTTTTTGGAAATGTTATAAGAATACATCCACATCTGCCCGTTAAGTTGTTTAAATCGGTGCGATGGATTCACGAATTATTGCTCAGTAATAACAAGAATACTTCCACCATCAGCCATTTCTTTGTTGTATTCCCTTTTACTTCCATCAGAAAAATAGAATATTTCGAAAATAAGTACCAAGTATTCCAGACTTTCCTGTTTTTTTATATTTTTGATTTATTTAGAAATTATTACGCTTGCATGATAATAATAGTTAACTTACTCGTGTTGTAGGTGTCTGATTTTCAAAAAAATATTATAGTGCGTGTTTGAAAAACTTTATACTAAAGCCAAATAGATGAAACAAGCATGTTAAAAATAATTAAATATAAACAGATGAAACAAGCATGTTAAAAATAATTATTAACACACGGCAATGATTATTTTTCATCATGCGGTTCCATCTGGCCATTAAAAATAATTAAATATAAACAGATGAAATACAAAATAATTTTATCAATGCTGTTTTTTTTCTTTTTATTTTCGTGTAATAACAACGTTAATATAAAAGAAAAGCCAACAAACACCGTGAAAAAAGAAATATTGATTCATTGTGGTGTTACAATGATAAAACCAATTACTGAAATAGCAAAAATAATTGAAAAACAAGAAAATTGTATAATTAAAATAACAACAGGCGGTTCTGGAAATTTATACAAATCAATTAAGGCAAACAAAATAGGCGACTTATACTTGCCTGGCAGTGAGGCGTATATAGAAAAAGGAACGAAGGATAAATTCATAACCGAAAAAACATTTGTTGGAGAAAATAAAATTGCACTTATGGTTCAAAAAGGAAATCCTAAAAATATTGAACCTTCACTTAATTGTTTGCTCAATGAAAATTATAGAATAGTTATAGGCAATCCTAACAGAGGCAGTATTGGTAAAAAAACAAAAAAAATACTTGATAAAATAGGAATATTTGATAAAATAAAAAACAGAACAGAATACCTTCCAACAGACAGCAGAGGATTAATAGAAGCATTAAAAAACGACAAGGCCGACATTGTCATAAACTGGTATGCAACATCTACTTGGGGCGAAAATAAAGATTTTGTTGAAGTTTTAGACATAGAAAGTGAATTTATTATAGAAGAAAAACTATATATAGGTCTGATACTTTATTCGCAACATCCTGAAATTGCTAAAAAATTCATGGAGTTTGCTTCTTCAGAGAAAGGTAAAGAAATATTCAAAAAATACGGATTGTATTATGCAAAATAAAAAAGCTATATTGATATTATTATTTTTTCTTATTATTGAAATATTATTTTTTCTTTCAATTCAATACTCTCATAACAAGGAAATAAATAAGCATTTACAAGAAAGCACTTCAAGGCTTAATGTGAAATTAAACACAATAAATAATAGCTTTTTTTTCGGAATGGCAGAAACTTTTGTCAGCCAGATTATAAACCGACCGGAAATTACGAAATTATTTAGCAAAGCCTACCTTGCCACACCTGAAAAAAAACAAGAAATAAGAGATAGTCTATATAATTTATTGATAATTAATTATGAATATCTAAAAATACAAGGAATAATACAACTTCATTTTCATCTGCCTGATAACGAAAGTTTTTTAAGATTTCATCGTCCCTATATATTTGGTGATAATCTTACAGATTATAGATATTCAGTAAAAATGACAAATCAAAATAAACGTAATTATTCAGGTTTTGAGGAAGGACGAATATTTAGCGGCTTTAGATATGTTTTCTCTTTGTATCACGAAACAAAACACATAGGAAGTGTTGAAACAAGTTTTTCTTTTAAAGCATTTGAATTACAATTAAGACAACGTGGGTATAAGCATATTGGTTTTATACTTAAAAAGAATGTTATAAACACAAAAGTATTTGAAAGTGAAAAGAATAATTATACAACAAGCATATTATCTGAAAACTATATGCACGAGAAAAAATATATACACTATGCTGCTGATAATCAAAATATATTAGAACAAATAGATAATAAAATTAGCTTAAAAATTCAAAAACAATTGTCTGATAATAAATGTTTCACGATTTATGAAAAGCTTGCAGATGATTATTATACAATTTCGTTTATCTCAATAAATAATGTTAAAGGAGAGCCTGTTGCTTATATTTTTGCATACAACAAAGATAATGTGGTTGCACAGTATAAGAATCGGAACATGATAACTCAAATTACAGGTTTTATTTTTATTGCTTTACTTGCTTTTTTTATCACAAGAGTAACAATAAAAAATCAGAAAATTAAAGAACAAAATGAAAACTTAAAACATGCAAGTATTGAAATAAAAGAAAGTGAAGCCAAACTAAAAGAAAGCAATTCCACAAAAGACAAATTTTTCTCAATAATAGCACATGATTTAAAAAGCCCGTTTAACGCAATATTAGGTTTTACAAGAATTTTATTAGAAAACCACAAAAAGTATGATGATGAAAAACGTGAAGAAGTAATTAGATTAGTTAATGATAGCGCTAATAATGCTTTTAATTTATTAGAAGATTTATTAACATGGTCTCGTTTACAATCAGGACATATTAATTTTTCGCCGGAAAAATTGCATCTAAAAATATTATTGTTTGAAACGATAACGAACTTGCAAACACAGGCTGATAAAAAAAACATTCAACTTTTGGATACCATTGCGGAAGATGACATGATTTTTGCAGATAAAAACATGATAGCTACCGTGTTTAGAAATTTACTTTCAAATGCAATAAAATTCACAAACAATAATGGAAGTGTTACGATATCATCAAAAAAACAAACAAATAGTAATTTCCTTGAAATTTCTATTAAAGATACAGGCGTTGGCATACCAAAAGATAAAATTCAGGATTTATTCCGCATAGATAAAGACATATCAACGCAAGGAACTGAAAAAGAAACAGGAACAGGATTGGGCCTCACCCTATGTAAAGAATTTATTGAAAACCATAAAGGGGAAATTTGGGTTGAAAGTGAAATTGAAAAAGGGACTATTTTTTATTTTACAATACCCAAAACATCCTAAACTTTTTTGACCATAGGAGTCCGAGTGTTTCAGCGGAATTTTTAATACAGTTTTATAAAAAAAAAGCCCATTCTATAAGAACAGGCTTTACATTTAAATTCTAATTTGATCAATTATTTTTTGAACCCATAAACAGCTAAATCACCTAATTCAGCTTCGATACGTAATAATTGGTTGTACTTAGCCATACGGTCTGAACGGCTCATTGAACCTGTTTTAATCTGTCCAGAGTTAGTTGCAACAGCAATATCTGCAATAGTTGCATCTTCAGTTTCACCCGAACGGTGTGAAGTTACCGAAGTATAGCCGGCACGGTGCGCCATTTCAATAGCATTTAAAGTTTCAGTTAAAGTACCAATTTGGTTAACTTTAATTAAGATTGAATTTGCTGAACCTTCTTTAATCCCTCTTGCAAGATAATCAACATTTGTTACAAACAAATCATCACCAACTACCTGGCACTTATCGCCAATTTTATCCATTTGAACTTTCCAACCTTCCCAGTCTCCTTCGTCCATACCATCTTCAATAGAATCAATTGGATATTTTGAAATTAATTCAGCTAAATAATCAGCTTGTTCAGCACTAGTTCTTTTAGCGCCATTTTTGCCTTCAAAAAGAGAGTAGTCGTATACACCATCTTTGTAGAATTCAGAAGCAGCACAATCTAGCGCAATAGTAATATCTTTACCAGGAACATAACCAGCCTGCTCAATAGCTGTAATGATAGAATCTAATGCATCTTCTGTTCCTTCAAGCGCAGGGGCAAAACCACCTTCATCACCAACAGCAGTACTTAATCCACGGTTATTAAGCACTTTCTTTAAGTTATGGAATACTTCTGCACCCATGCGGATTGATTCTTTAAAACTTGGTGCACCAATAGGGCGGATCATAAACTCCTGGAAAGCAATAGGCGCATCAGAATGTGAACCACCATTAATGATATTCATCATTGGTATAGGAAGTGTAACCGCATTTACCCCACCAATATATTTATATAATGGCAACTCTACATATTCAGCTGCAGCTTTAGCAACTGCCAAGGAAACACCAAGGATAGCATTTGCACCTAAATTACTTTTGGTTTTTGTACCATCCAGTTCCAACATTTTCTTATCAACGGCAACCTGATCAGTGGCCGGCATACCAATTAAAACAGGTGCAATTTTATCGTTCACATTTGCTATAGCTTTTAAAACCCCTTTACCAAGAAACCTGTTTACATCACCATCCCTTAGTTCCAATGCTTCATTTTCACCGGTTGACGCTCCTGAAGGAACAGCAGCCCTGCCCATAATACCTGATTCTAGGATAACTTCAACCTCAATTGTAGGATTCCCTCTTGAATCCATGATCTCTAATGCATTAATCGCGTTTATTCTCATTTTCTAATTTACTTTAAATTAAATAATTAAAAAAATATCTATATAAATTTCTTTTTATTTGCCTGATACAGAACTATATTAACATCCTCTAAAGTTATTAAACCGGCAGAGTTTGATTTTGCAAACATTTTTTTTATCACTACCGCAAATTTTTTAAGCTTTTCTGCCGTATCAACAATTTCAATAATTATCGGTAAATCTGCTGAAAGGGCAAAAATTTTGGCTGTATGCACTTTGCTGTTTGCTCCGTAAGACATGATCCCTCTAATAACCGTAGCCCCGGCGAGTCCTGCTTTTTTAGCAGCATAAACAATTGCCTCATATAATGGCCTGTGATTATACTTTTCCATTTCGCCAGTATAAATCGCTAATCGTTTTGCTTGTCCACTTAATTCCATAATTAACTAAATCCATTTCAGGCTAAGTATACCAAGATAAGTGGCAATTAATCCCAAAAAAAGGCTTAATCCCATATATAAAGCTACGAAAAAAAACTGTTCCAGCTTCATCATTTGCAAACTTTCATAAGCAAATGATGAAAAAGTAGTAAAACCACCACATAAACCCACAGCTAAAAAAAGCCTCCATTCAGGGCTTAAAACATCACCTTTTTCAGAAAGTGCATAGACTATCCCAATAATAAAACTACCCAGGATATTTACAGTAAATGTACCAATGGGGAAACTTGTGTCAAATTTCTCTTGCATTAATTGTTGAACCAAATATCGTGAAATACTCCCGATAAAACCTCCGGTCCCAATTATCATTAATACTTTTATCATCAATTATAAAAAAACCAAATTACCCCTAAATTAATTAGTTCGCAAAGTTAATTAAATTAATGGTATCCGTAGTATGATTTTTCGCATAAGTTTTAGAAATGATCCTCCTAAATCCTTGCAAACGATTAAAATATGTATTGTAATTGATTTATTTTTATTGGTTTATTTAAATATATACAATGGATAGGTCAATTTTAAGAAAAGTACATCTGCTTTTTTATCTTGATTTTCATCAAATATAAACATTTGATCATGTGAATATATAAGGTATAATGCCCCAAAAGGTGGTTTAAACCGCCAGCCAAACATTCCATAAACATAATAATTCTCATTTTTTGTTGTATTTTGAGCAAATACTCTAAGCCACAGATTAGTTGTAAAGTTGTAATTAATGCTGAGAATATTTATAAGTGTAGAATTATTGGCTGTATCCGGGTTAAATTTTACATAATTGGCTGCGTATTCAAGACTTACTTTTTCAAAAGGCTTTACCTTTATTTCACCACCAAGCAGATAAAAATTTCTGTCAAAATTCCTTCCGTTTGTATAGCTTATTTCTGCTGAACTCCATTCATCGGTATTATAACCAAGTGTGAAAGTATGTTTGTAATTATAATATTCTTTTTCAAATAATTTATATTCGTTATTGTAATCATATTCAATATTAAAACGATTCTGAAAATAAACGTTAATAACATCTGTAAAGTACCAGCTTCTGAGGGTACCACTCTTGCTCCAAAACATATTGTTTCTTGATTCTAGTTCTATATATTTTATTGTCTTGTTTTTCATCCACCAGATATAGGACAGGTCACTGTCTACTTCCCTTCTATCATCATCGGTAACAAAGCCTGTTTGGTTTACATTCTCTTTGAAATTCTCACCCAGTTCCGTATAACGAATGTGAAAATGATAAACGTTGTTTTCTTTTGCAAATCGGGCAAACCAGGCACTATGAGACAGGAAGTCACCGGGAGCGCTGCTAACAAACTGCCCTGTTAATTTCCAGGTTTTTCCTAAATTCAGTAAATAGTCAGCACTTATCGAGTTTGTGAAGCTAGTATCTGTTCTTTTATCAACAAATGAAGCCCCAACACTTGATGAATTAAGAATGTCACGTTTTACCCTTGCCCCCGTATAATATATGCCAGGTTCATTTTCGTCAGGATTACCAAAATTGCCGGTATTTAAAACATTGATCTGATTTTTACCTAGTTTACCAATAAGCTTAGCTCCGTAATCAATGTCTTGTATCCTTCGTGAATAAAATGTTTTAATCCTGGTGCCAAACATTTCATTTCCTTCCTGGAAGAACAGCCGTTTCTCAGGATAGCTCAGTTCATACCTTGTAAGGTTTATGCGTTGTTTATCTCCTTCAACCGTTGCAAAATCCGGGTTGTAGGTCCCGTTAAAAGAAAGGTTTGATGTAATGTCCCATTTTAAATCGCCGCCAAATTCAGCATCAGTTTTTCCATTAATGTTTTCAAACTGGTTATTTTCATATCGGGCTGTAGTATAAGGGAACAGGCTAAGGCGCATATTTTCCTGAACGGGTTTTATTCCGGTAAGCTTCCCATTTTGCGATATGCGAAAATCGTCACTTAATTCGCCGGACCAATTACAGGTTTCTGAATTAGAGCGTATTATCCTGCTAAAATTCACACCCCATGTTTCACCTTTTTTCTTGAATTTTATGCTCTTAAAAGGGATAATAATTTCAATAAGCCATCCCCAATTATGTTTTTTAGTATAACTTTTCCATTCCGTATCCCAGTTTATATCAATATTTCTACCATCATCGTTGATCTTAAAATCAGCCTGCGTACCTATCGGGTTAACCCAAAACCCATATGCACTTCTATTATCATTGTATGTATCCAGGATAACTACAAAGGCATCATCATTTTTACTTAAATTATCACGTGATTGTATTTTTGCTACTGGTTTTGTTAATTGATAGCATTTGGCAACCACATAAATGTTTGTACTGTCAAAACCTGTATAAACCACTGTTTTTTCCGAAGCTGGCATTCCTTTTTGCGGTTCCATTTGAATGAAATTTATGGCACTATCGGGCTGTTCAAATATATTGTCTGCGGATAATGGATAAGTTAACAAGCTTGTCCTAAGTTCTTTTTGTGCAGATAGGCTATTGGTTAAAAACAACACTAAAAGAAGGGCAAAGAATTTCACGATTTTCATATTAATAGATTAATGATCAGCAAGATGGTTGCTTTTTAATGAGCTGCGAAGGTATAAGCAATATGCTAATGTAAAAAAATATTATTGATAAAAATTTTACTTTTCATGTAACCTTTTTGTAATTTTCAGGTATTAATAGACAGAAAGCACAAATAATGCATTTGATTGTGGAAGAAAAAACAGACGAGCAATTAATGGCACAGGTTAAAATAGGGGATATGGATAAATCATCAGTCTTATTTGACCGCTACCATTTAAAAATATATAATTATTTTTTCAGGATGAATTATAACAGGGATATAAGTCAGGACTTAACACAAAATACTTTTCATAGAATGTTGAAGTATCGTAAAAGTTTTAATAATCATTTGAGTTTTAAGAACTGGCTGTATCGGATTGCCCGAAATGTTTTTGTTGATTCAGTTGGTGAAAATCAAATTCAAATTGAAAAAATAGAACATTATGTTTCGAAAAATGATTTTGCAGAAAATGAACAAAATAGAAAAGCTGATTTGAAAGCATTAGACATTGCCATGCAAAAACTGACTAATGAACAAAGAGAGATTATTACCATGAGTAGGTTTCAAAACATCAAATATCAGGAAATTGCTGAGATATTGGAAATTTCTGTTCCGGCAGTGAAAGTGAAAATGCATAGGGCTATGAAAAAATTACGGGAATATTATTTTAGTGAAAACTGAGAAGGAAGTATGCAGTTGACAGTCTTCAGTAAGAATAAGAAACAAATGCTGTGGTTAGAAAAGAACAATTTAATGATATAATGCAAAAATGCTATAATGAGTCAATGATACAATGAGTCAATGATATAATG
>JBDLJL010000124.1:0-15242 GCA_039714415.1 Bacteroidota bacterium | reverse complement strand
CTTAGAGGATGAAGATTTAATTTCACAAAATAAGTATATAAGAAAACAGGTTATGCGTTTAAAAGAAAATTTGACAAATTTGAATTAGCGATTAAATAATTTGATTGATACAAATTACCTGGGGTATAAAAATGCTTAGTGGTAAAAAAAACAGAGATAGACCTGAATTAATATCTTAATTTGACTATCCCTGTTTTAAATGGTTGATTTCTTTATTTAGTATGCTTTAGCAAATAACACTCTCTTGTTAGAAGGCTTTCCTGTTAAAATACATTTTCCATCTTCTTCAATTGCATCTACCGGGATACACCTGATAGTTGCTTTAGTTTCATTTTTTATTTTTTCCTCAGTTTCTGCTGTTCCATCCCAATGAGCAAGTACAAAACCACCTTTGTTTTCAATTATGTCTTTAAATTCGTCATAAGAATCAACATTAGTCGTATTTTCTTCCCTGAATTTGGCTGCTTTTTTGAATAAATTATCCTGTATATCATCAAGCAATGTGGAAATGGTATCTTCAATTCCTTCCTGCGGATAAATTTTCTTTTCTAATGTATCCCTTCGGGCAATTTCCACATTTCCTTGTTCCAAATCTCTTGGTCCAATGGCAATACGTAAAGGAACCCCTTTTAACTCATACTCAGCAAATTTGTGTCCTGGCCTAAAGGTATCCCTGCCATCATATTTTACTGTTATGCCTTTAGCCCTTAACAAAGCCATAAGTTCATTAGCTTTTTCAGTCATTTGATTTAACTGTTCTTCACTTTTGTAAATAGGAACAATAACTACTTGATAAGGTGCTAATTTTGGTGGAAGAACTAGTCCGTTGTCATCAGAATGTGCCATAATTAAAGCACCCATTAAACGGGTAGATACGCCCCATGAAGTAGCCCAAACATAATCCAGTTTACTGTTCTTATCTGTAAATTTCACATCAAATGCTTTGGCAAAATTTTGACCTAAAAAGTGTGAGGTTCCTGCTTGTAAAGCCTTTCCATCTTGCATTAATGCCTCAATTGCATAAGTTTCTAATGCGCCTGCAAAACGTTCACTTTCTGATTTTGTTCCTTTTATTACAGGCACAGCCATAAAGTTTTCTGCAAAATCAGCATAAACATTAACCATTTGTTTTGTTTCTGCAATTGCTTCATTTTTAGTGGCATGTGCTGTATGGCCTTCTTGCCATAGAAACTCAGCAGTACGCAAAAACAAGCGGGTACGCATTTCCCAACGTACCACATTGGCCCATTGGTTTATTAAAATGGGTAAATCCCTATAGGATTGTATCCAGTTTTTATATGAGTTCCATATAATTGTTTCAGAGGTTGGCCTAACAATTAATTCTTCTTCCAATTTAGCATCAGGATCGACAACTACACCTTTACCATCTTCTGCATTTTTTAATCTGTAATGGGTTACTACGGCACATTCTTTGGCAAAACCTTCTACGTGTTTGGCTTCTTTACTGAAGAATGATTTAGGAATAAAAAGTGGGAAATAGGCATTTTCGTGTCCCGTTTCTTTAAACATTTTGTCAAGTGCAGCCTGCATCTTTTCCCAAATAGCATAACCATAAGGTTTAATTACCATACTTCCTCGAACAGCTGAATTTTCTGCCAAATCAGCTTTTACAACAATATCATTATACCATTGTGAATAATTTTCACTTCTTTTTGCAATTCCTTTTGCCATAATCTTGTCATCATTATTAAAATAGGATTGCAAAAGTAAACAATTATTGAAAAATAATAATATTGATGCTGAAATATTTGAACCAATGCGTAGTATTATCTACAAAATTCATTGTTTTCTTGCAAAAACTATTTATTGAGGACTTGTTTTGTATATATATCAGCAATTTTTATTTTGAAACCCAATTGCTGGAAATTTATTTCTTGTTCAGGTGTTTCATAAGAACTGTATTCAATCCTATTTTCAATTTTTTCATACATTTCTATCCTGGTTTCTTTTTGAGAAATAAGCAGGTAGTATTTTAAGGAAGGTAATTTAAGGTAATAATGCTTTTTGATGTTCCTGTCGTAAAGTTCTGTGCTGTCCGATAAAATTTCTACAATTATTAAAGGGTTTTTAATTATCGTTTCTGTGTTGTCTGATAAATCATCATTATCGCAAGTTACTATAACATCAGGATAAACATAAAATTGATCTTTATCCAGTTCAAGTTTTACGTCATTTGTAAGGGTAATACAATTTTTTTTAGTTAAGAATTTATGAAGAATGTTTGATGATGAAAAAATTATTTGGCTATGTCTAATAGTTCCACCAGCTAAATTATAAACTTCACCATAATAAAAATCATGTTTTTCATTTGTTGATTGTTCAAATTCTATATATTCTGAAAAACTATATGATTTATCTTTTCTTGCTGTTGCACCCATTTTATTATGATTTTAGTACAAAATTACAAAATGATAAATGCAAAAGCAAATTTTGTATATTTGCCCCACATAAACAAAGTATTGATGCGTAAAAAAAATGAAACAACTTTAGGTGAAGCAATAAAAGCTTATTTGAAAGCTATGGGGCTTGACCGGAAGCTTAAGGAAAATCAGCTAATTAATTCCTGGGAAGATACATTGGGAAAAGCGGTTGCTAATAGCACTGAGAAAATGTATATAAGCAACCAGGTTCTTTTTGTTCAGCTTAATTCATCTATTATTCGCCAGGAACTGCAAATGATGAAAACTGCATTGATTGATCGTTTGAATCAAAATGTTGGCGAAAAGTTAATTTCAGATATTGTTTTTAGGTAGAAACTGGAAATTTGTAATTTATATGTTCACAAAAGCAATTGTTCGAAAACCATCAAAAAGTATGGTTGAAGGTTTAACCAAGGCTCAATTAGGCAAACCTGATTATAATTTAGCTTTGGATCAGCATAAAAGATATGTTGAAGCATTAATAGAATGTGGGTTAGAAGTAACAATTTTAGATGCAGATGAAAATTATCCGGATTCAACTTTTGTTGAGGATGCAGCAATATTAACATCAAATTGTGCCATTATTACCAATCCGGGCGCATTGTCCAGGAAAGGTGAAATTTTGGCTATTGAAAAAGTAGTTAGCAACTTTTATCAAAATATTGAAAAAATTACTGATAGGGGAACTGTTGATGGGGGAGATATTATGATGGTAGGAAAACATTTCTATATTGGTTTATCAGAAAGAACTAATAAGGAAGGGGCAAAGCAGCTGGCAGAAATTCTGGAAAAATATGAAATGACTGCGTCAACTGTTACTTTGGAAAAGATGTTACACCTTAAATCCGGTTTGAGTTATTTAGAGAATAATAATTTAGTAATAACTGGTGAATTTGTAGAAAGAGCTGAATTTGAGAAATTTAATAAACTTATAATAGGAACAGAAGAGTCTTACGCAGCAAATTGTGTTTGGATAAATGATAAAGTTCTTGTGGCAAAAGGCTATCCGAAAACTAAACAATTAATTGAAAAAGCAGGATACCAAACTATTGTGCTTGATGTATCAGAATATAGAAAATTGGATGGTGGGCTTAGTTGCCTTTCATTAAGGTTTTAGATTTGTGATAACCTCGAAAAATCCAAATTTCGTCGTTATACGATTTTTTCACATCAATCATTTACAGAAGTAAAATCAAGCTGTGAAAAAATCGAAAGCCTAGAACTTTGAATTTTTCGAGAACATCAGAACCTTTCATGCAGCAAAAAGAATGAAAGATTTTAGTATCGGGTTAAGGTTTCAAGGCACGAACCTTGAACCTTTTTGTTTTAAGCTAATACCTCAATTCCTTCAGAATTATAACTTTCGCTTGAGGCGAAAAAGAACCTTCCTTCCAAAGTTGCATTTCCATCACTATCCGAGCCATGTACAGCATTTTCTTGCATAGATACTGCAAATTCTTTCCTTATAGTACCTTCTTCAGCATTTTCAGGGTTGGTCGCACCAATTAATTTTCGATAATCTGCAACTGCATTATCTTTTTCTAGGATAGCTGCAACAACAGGTCCTGATGACATGAACTCTACCAAATCGTTGAAAAAAGGGCGTTCTTTATGGATACCATAAAAAGCTTGTGCCTGCGAAACACTTAAACGGGTCATACGCATTGCTACAATACGGAAACCTGTTTCGTTAATCTTTGCTAAAATAGAACCAATATGACCGTTTTTAACAGCACATGGTTTAATCATTGTAAATGTTTTATTATCAGACATATATTTGTAATTAGTTAATTAGTAATTAGATAATTAGTGTTTAATTAGGCTGTAGTTTAGAATAATTGTGTTTTTTCACATTTATTAGTTTCTAAAAATTACAAGGCATTGGTATAGAAATCATTGAGGCATTAGGTATTTGAATTCATTTATTTTAATTACCAATTACTAATGACTAATTACCAGTTATTTAAAGCTTATAACATAAAATGATTAGTAGCATAGCTATTTTAAACCAGAGCCTTTAATTATTTGTATTACCAATAATTAATTACAAGTTACCAATTACTAAGATTAAAATTGAGCGCAAATATAAGTATTAATTTAAAAATCAAAAATCCAATTGAAGTGCTATCTTTGTGGTTTAACAAGAAAAGTTGATTTTGAAAATAGACTAAATAGTTTAAGAAAGCAATGGAAATAGATATAAAAGAAAAAGCAATAGCATTAAAAAAAATAATAGCCAGCAATGAAAATATAGTCATTTTTGGTCATGTAAATCCGGATGGTGATGCTATTGGCAGTTCACTTGGACTTTTTCACTATTTGAAAAAGAAGGGAAAAAATCCTGTTGTTATTATGCCTAATGATTTTCCGGATTTTTTAAGATGGATACCTGCCGCTAATGAAATAATTGATTTTGAAAAACAAACTGATGAGGCTTCCCGGATTATCAAAAATGCAGATCTTATTTTTTATTGTGATTTTAATGATTTGAAAAGAATTTCAAAGCTTTCTGAAATTGAAAAAGAAAGAAAAGCATATAAAATAATGATTGACCACCATCCGCAACCAACAGGTTTTGCTGATATGGAAATTTCTGACACCTCTGTAAGTTCAACTTCTGAGCTTATTTACGAAGTAATTTATGAGATGGGTGATACTAATTACATAAATAGCGATTTTGCTGATAGTATTTTAACCGGGATTATTACTGATACGGGCCTTTTTCACCACAATTCAGAAAAACCACGGACATTTGAAGTTGTGGCTGAACTAATTAAGGCCGGAGGAAGCAAGGAAAAGGTTATTGAAAATGTATACAACACTTTTACATACAACAGATTGAAATTACTAGGTAATTCATTGTATAACGGTATGCAGTTTTTTCCTGAATATTCTTCAGCTTTTATTGTTCTTTCAAAAGAAGATCAGGAAAAATTTAATTATCAAAACGGTGATTCTGAAGGTCATGTTAATTGGCCTCTTTCAATTAATAATGTGAATTTTTCTGCTTTATTTACTGAAAAAGATGATCATATAAAAGCTTCATTCAGATCAAATAATCATTTTGATGTAAATTTATTTGCGCGTGAACATTATCATGGTGGAGGTCATAGAAATGCTTCAGGCGGAAAATCATATAAATCATTAAATAAAACCCTGGAAGAATTCGTTTCATTATTGGAAAAATATCAAAAGAAAATAAAAAATCAGTAATCAGTTAATATTAATTCAATGGTATTGGCATGCCGACTGTAAATTAACTAATTAAAGAATGAAAAATGAATAAAACCTACATCCTAATTTTACTTTTTGCTATTTCAATTGTATTTTCTAATTGCAATGATAAGAAAACAAAAAGGAAACATTTAACTAAAAAGGAATTAGACAAATATGATGAATCACTGGAAGCTGCAAATCGTTATTTGGCAAACTTGGATGGTGAACGAATTGAAAGCTATGCGAAAAGAAGGAACTGGGAAATGGAAACAACTAAAACAGGCTTATGGTATATGATTTATGAGAAAGGTTCGGGGCCAAAGGCTAAAATGGGACAAGTAGCTTTGTTGAACTATAAAATATCTTTGCTCGACGGGACTTTGTGCTATTCGTCTGATTCTTTGGGCGCAAAAACTTTTGCTATAGGGCATGGTGGTGTGGAATCTGGCCTTGAAGAAGGCATATTACTAATGCATCAGGGGGATAAAGCAAGATTGATTATACCTCCACATAGGGCACATGGTTTATTGGGTGATATGGATAAAATACCTGCACGTTCAATAATTGTTTATGAAATTGAGCTATTAAAACTATCCAAATAGTGCTTCTTAGAAAACACCGTATATCCTAAGAGCCACAAAATAAATAATCACCCAATTCGGTTACGGATTTAAAAACCGGAACATTGATTTGTTTTAATTTTTTATAAGAATGATGCCCGTTGGCTATTAAAAGACAATCAACTTTAAGTTCTGCTGCTACTTCTGCATCATGAAGGGTGTCGCCAATAAGTATACAATTTTCAGGATTAATTCCATTTCGCTGAATTAAGCTTTTTCCTATACTAATTTTTCCATTTGCATAATGATTATTTAATCCGGAAACATCTTGAAAAAGAGTGCGTATACCATAATGTTTAAGATCTTCAATAAGTTTAGTTTCTTCCCTTGCAGATAGTACAAATTGAGCATAGTCATTTTCATCTAATTTATTAATCAATTTTTCAATATCCACATGCAATTTACAACTAAAATGATTTTTATTATATTTATTAATAAATTCAGATCCAATTTTTTCAAAAGGTTCATTATCGAAATCAAAGCCTAATTTTTGGTAATAATTTTTAACCGGAAAATCGAATATTTCTTTGTAATTTTCAATGGTAAGAAGTGGCAAAGCCCGTTTGGATAAAAGATTATTCATAATACCTACACAAAACGAAGTATCATCAAAAATGGTCCCATTCCAGTCCCAAATAATAAATTTGTATTTACTTTGTATTTTCATTTTCATTTCTCTATGATCAGGCAAAATTAAATAATAAATATCTGATATAAAGAAAACTTAACGATAAGTAATGTTTGGCACGAATTTTAAGAATTAATTTATATCAAACAAGTATGATGAAAATCATTATTAAAATAAAGGAAATGATTATTTTTTTCATGTGGTTATCCCGCTGTAGCGTAACAGGCTATGTGGTAATAGTAAATATTAAAAAAATAAACACATGAAACAATAATTGGAAATTGGTCAATTACTTTAGCTTTATTATATTTGTCATAGATTAGATCTTTTTATTATAAACAAGTCCTGAAAATTGAGATGGTTCTTTAGCCAAAGAGGAACAGGCAATCAGACATTTAATGATGGTTAAAATAAACAGATGAAACACTTACAAGCAAATGCTCACAAAAGGACATGTATGAAACATGTGTGTTCCACGGTATAAAAAGTTCTTGTGTTAATTATTATTTAAATACTCTTTTAAAAGACAGATGTTTAATCTGATTTTAATACTAGTGAAAAAAAAATAACTATGTTAAAAGTTCAATACAAAGGTTTTATAATCTTAATTTTCATTTTCATTTCTTCGTTAACATTTAGTAACTGTAATAATGGTGAAGAAAATGACTCGCAAAATGATACTATTGATTCTGCAGAATTACAGAGTCCGACTCTTGTAAAAATAAATGACAGGCTTTTTAGTGTTCCATCACCATTTCAAGTGGCTTTATTGGTTAAAGACAACAATGTGCCTTTTGATAAAAATTTGTTAAATCCGGTAAAAAATCAAGTAAATTATTCTACTAATTATAAGCAGGCTCTTAATATGGGTATCTATGGCGCTGATTTAAGTTATTTGAATATTTATGAACAACTACCAGATGCTGCATCTTATTTTGCGGTTTTAAAAGTATTATCAAAAGAACTTGGCATATCAAGTACGTTTGATGAAAAAATAATGAAACGCATTGAAGATAATAGTAATAATAAAGACTCATTACTGTATATATTATCAACGATTTACCGTGATGCTGATTCATATTTGTTCAATAATGACAGAAATGAGATAGGCTTACTTATTCTTGCCGGGGGATGGATAGAAAGCTTATTTATAATGACAAAAACTATTCATGTGCAGAATAACCAGGAAATTTTAAGCCGTATAGGTGAACAAAAGCATCCATTGGATAACCTTATTGAACTAATGCGGCCGTATTACGGAAATATTTCAGACGAGTTTGATGTCTTTTTGGAAGATTTAGTTGAACTTGCCTCTATTTTTGATGGTGTGGTAATTGAATATACTTATACAAAACCTGTTGTTGATGAGTTGAAAAAACTTACAACCATCACAAGTAGTTCTAAAACCATAATCAACGAATACCAAATTCAAAAAATTACGGAAATTGTGGATTCAATAAGAACAAAAATTGTTAATTAACTGTTAAGGATAAGTTTAGATCTCTTAAATCAAGATAAATGAATAAATTTAGCTACTATTTTATAACTGTTCTGGTACTTATAACTTTTAAAATTGAGGTATTTGGACAGGTTGATACGCAAATTAAGTTTTGTTCTTTAAATTTAACTAATGAATATGTTTCTGATGGTCAGCAATACATTTCGTTGCTAAATGGTGATGAAATAGCTGAATTCAGAGCTACATTTTATGGAGGCAGCACATATCGTGTTGCAGCATGTAGTGGTTTGACAAATGGAAACATTATTTTTTCAGTTTATGACCGGGACAGAAATGAACTTTTTTCAAACAGGAATTACAAAAATTCTCCATATTGGGATTTTAAATTTACCTCTACAATGGAATGTATCATTGAAGCTCAACTTGATCCTAAAGGTCCGGAATCAGGATTTGCTATCTTACTGATTGGTTTTAAACAATGATGATTTAGGCATAATTATTAGGCTTAGGTTTAAAAAAACGGTTCGCCGTGCTTTGGACTAGGAAATGCAGGACAATGCTACTATCACTTTACATTTACATTTTTAGGTACAGGCATTGTCTACGGTAAACCTTTGGCAACCGAAGGTAATTAGTTATTTGTAATTTGTAATTTATTCCTTAAAACAAAACCCAAAAAACATGTATCGTTAAGCAATTTATAATTATTGCTTTTTTTTATTTGGTTATTTTTTTAATTTAGCCAATGATAGTGAATTTTATTATTTAAGGTGAAGTTTTCTAAATGAGTGAAAAGATTCTAAAAGCTTTAATGCAGTTGTTTGCTATTATTGCAAACCCAAAAAGCAATACCCTGGATCGCCGTCCAATTGTTGAATCTTTTCTTAAGCAACAGCTTAACAGAGAACTAGTTGATGAATACCTAAATGTGTTTGACTATTTTTATGCCATTCATCAACAAAAACACAAATCAAAAATTAAAAGTATAAAGCATACTGCAGCAAGTTCTGTAAAAGTTTTAATGATTTGTACTGAAATTAATAAAGAACTTACACAAAAACAGAAACTGGTTGTTGTTATTCGATTGTTGGAGTTCATTAATTCTGAAGAAGATATCACAGATCAGGAATTTGAGTTTGTATTAACCGTGGCCGAAACATTTCATGTGCCTAAATCTGACTACGGCATGATAAAACACTTCGTTCTGTCTGAAGATGGAGTTTACCAGGACTCAGAACAAATTTTAATTATCAATTCAAAAATTGATTTTGATAGTGGCAAATGTATGCATTTATTATCGGAATCATTTTTGGGCCAAATACTTATTTGTGCAATTCCTTCTGCAAATATGCATTTACTACGTTTCAGTGGTGAAAATGAACTATATATAAACAACCAGTTACTTGATCAAAATAAGGTACATATATTATCACAAGGAGCATCAATAAAAAATGCCCGGATCAAACCTATTTATTTTGGTGATATTATTAGCACCTATAATATTGATAAATCTAAAGCACAGGTTGTCCTTGAAGTCCATAATTTGCTTTATAAGTTTAAAAGCGGAGCTATTGGTTTGCATCAAATGAATTATGTGGTCAAGTCAGGTAACCTTGTGGGTATTATGGGAGCAAGTGGTTCCGGTAAGTCTACTCTTTTAAATGTGTTAAATGGTAATTATGCTACAACAAATGGTGAAGTGCTTATTAATGGAATTGATATCCATAAGAAAAAAGATGAAATAAAAGGAATTGTTGGCTATGTATCTCAGGATGACATGCTTATTGAGGAGCTGTCTGTGTATCAGAACTTATATTATAGTGCAAAATTAAGTTTCGGGAACTATTCAGAATTTCAGATTCTAAGAATTGTTCTGAAATTGCTAAAAAGCCTGGGACTTTATGAGGTGAAGAAAATGAAGGTAGGTTCTCCTTTAGATAAAAAAATAAGCGGAGGTCAACGTAAAAGGTTAAATATTGCTTTGGAATTGATTAGAGAACCCACTGTTTTATTTCTTGATGAACCCACATCGGGTTTATCATCCAGAGATTCAGAAAATATTTTGGACTTGTTAAAAGAGTTATCTTTAAAAGGGAAATTGGTTTTTGTTGTAATCCATCAGCCCTCTTCTGATATATTCAAGCGATTTGATCGCTTGCTAGTTTTAGATAAAGGAGGTTATTTAATATATAATGGTAATCCGGTAGAATCAATTAGCTATTTTAAATCATGTATCCGTCAGGCAAATTGGAATGAAAGTGAATGTTCCATATGTGGGAATGTGAATCCTGAGCAAATTTTTAATATTGTTGAGGCACAGGTTGTTGATGAATATGGTAATTTAACGCAAACAAGAAAAATGAATCCTGCTGAATGGAATGATTTTTATAAAAATTATGAGAAAAAGATACATAAAAAATCAATTTTTGTCAGGAAATTGCCGGAAGTAACCTTTAAGATACCTAATAAGCTTAAGCAATCAATAATTTACATAAAAAGGGATATCTTGTCAAAACTGGCGAATAAACAATATCTATTTGTTAATTTGTTTGAAGTACCGATATTAGCGTTAATTTTATCTTATATAACCCGCTATTATAATATTGACCCAAATAATGAGCTTGGTTATTCTTTGAGCGACAATACTAATTTACCTGTATATATATTTATGTCGGTAATTGTTGCTTTATTTATAGGCTTATCATTGAGTGCCCAGGAAATTATAAAGGACAGGCTAATTTTAAAAAGAGAAGCATTTCTTAATTTGAGCAGGTCGAGCTATCTATTTTCAAAAATTATGGTAATTATTACAATTTCTGCGTTTCAATCTCTTGTATACGTGATAATTGGTAATTCAATTATGGGGATTAATGGTATGTTTTGGCAATACTGGACTGTTTTATTTAGTACATGGGTGGCAGCTGCATTTATGGGCTTAAATATTTCAGATGCATTTAAAACAACTGTTACCATTTATATTATTATTCCGTTTTTAATTATACCTCAGATTATTTTAAGCGGGATTATTGTCAAATTTGATAAATTAAACCCTAATATTTCTTCTCCCAATACTATTCCCTGGTATGGTGAAATGATGATTTCAAGGTGGGCATATGAAGCACTTGCCGTTTATCAGTTTAAAAATAATGAATACGAAGAAAGATTCTATTCTTATGATAAAGAAAAAAGTATTTCGGATTATAAGAAAAACTACTGGTTAAGAACATTGGAAAATAGAATAACTCAATATGAGATATATAAAGATGATTCAACAAAATTTAAAAAATTAAGTGATGATCTTACGGTAGTGAGAAATGAAATACGAAAAGAACAGTTGAATAATAAATATATTAAATATTTGTTAAATGTTGAAGATATTGATTTTGATAAAATTAATAACGAAAGTATTGATTCTGTTAAAAATTATTTCTCACGTTTAAAATCTTTTTATAATACCCGCTATTTAATTGCAAACCGTCAAAAAGATAACTTGATTAATAAACTTGAAAAAAGTATATTAGGGAAAGAACAATTTAAAAAGTTAAAACGAGATCATCACAATAAACGTTTAACTGAGTTTGTACGGAATTCGGATGAATTAACACCTTTTATTGAGTATAAAGGTCATCTGTACCAAAAAACAGATCCGATATTCTTTAATTCTGAATCAAAATTTATTAAAGCTCATTTTTATGCCCCATCTAAAAATATTTTTGGTAAAGCTTATAATACCATTAAGGTAAATATTATAATAATTTGGATAATTAGTTTTTTACTATACTTGTTACTATACTACCGTGTATTAGCAAGGTTGCTTAACCTAAGCGAATATTTAAGCAAATTGGTTAAAGACAGTTCTAAATCAAATAAATAAAGAAACTTATTCTTCTAATTCAATCATTTTAAAAGGAATTTTTAATATAGATTGATAATCTTCACCTGCCTCAAGCATATCTTCATCATCTTCTTCGTAATACCAATTAATGGTAACTCCTTCTTCATTATTCTTTTTAAATACATTTTCCAGTTTTTTAAATACATCCAGAATACATTTTGAGGAACTTGTATTAAAATACTCCAGTTGTATATTAACTTCAGTAACTTTTGCAGGCGATTCTGCATATGTATCTAACCATTCTACAACCGGGCGATAAAAATCGATAGAATTTTCGGGAATTGATCTTCCTTTTATTTCAATTACCCCATTTTCTGCATTCATTTCAACAGTCGGAGTTTTTGGTGAGCCTTGTAATGATAAAGTTTCCATATATTAAGTAAAATTAACTATTATGAGCTTATCGATATTTTTAAACAAAAAAAATAAAATTTGTCTGTATAATTATTAAAAGAGTAATTAAATTCATGTCCTGTTCTCTTGGCTATGTCAACTAGCCCTAATCCGCCACCGCCTTTGTGAGAGAACTCATTGTTGTTCAATATTAGCTTATATAAAATTTTTAACTCCTCGGAATTCAGGTAATTAATTTGATCCATCCTATCCCTCAGAGATTTTATTCTATTTTTATTTATAAAATTCCCGCTTGTAAAACTATATTTATTTTCTGATTCTTTTTTCAGGACAAAAGTAGCAAAATTTTCACCAAATTTATCAATAACATTTTTTGGTGGATCATCAGTATGATGATATAAATTTTGCAAAGCCTCAATCATCACATTATATACTTTTTTTCTTAACTTCGACTTTTCGTTTTTTTCATTTATTGCATGTTCCATTTTATCAAGCATATCTGTGATGGCATTCGCAGAAATGGCCCCATAATGACTCAAGATGACATCACCCTGATCGACTCCTTTATACCATTCCTCAATATCAAATTCCATAAAATGTTTGATTATTATAGCAAGCTCAAACAGCTTTTTACAGATACTATTACAAATATATAAAAATAATTAAAATATAATAGTCATAAAAAGTTAACAAAAATTACATAAAATTAGACTATTCAAGTTTAACGATTTAGATATTAGTTCTTTAAACAAAATTTATACCTTTTTATTAGTTCTAAGAGCTTAAATATATATTATACATAAAAAATTTTGTTTTTTAGTTTTTAAGTAAATGATCTTTCCTGCTTCCTTCAAATAGAGAGAAGTTTAGAAATTTACATTCTAATTTCCCGTTAAACAATTTTATTTTTTTTGTAGGCTTTAAACCAATTTTTTTGATAGCATTAAAATTACAGCTAAAAATCCAAGCCTGATGACCTTCCCAGTAATTTTTAAGCTTATTACCTATTCCTTCATAAAATAGATCAATTTGTTCAATCTTAAGTCTTTCACCGTAGGGAGGATTAAATAAAATATGGCCTTTTTTTGCTGGTACAATAAACTGATCAAAACTTTTATTCCTTAGCTTTATAATCCTGCCAACACCTGCTCTGCTTACATTTCTTTGAGTAAGTTCAAGTTTATCTATGTCAATATCAGAACCGATGATCTTTATTTTAAGATCCTCTGGTTTTACAGTTGAAGATTTAGCTTCATAAATAATTTCTGCCCATGTTTTTTTGTCAAAATCAGGCCAGTTCATAAAAGCAAATTCCAATCTGTTAATATTGGGTGGAATATTTAATGCAAACATGGCAGCTTCAATTAATAAGGTGCCTGAACCACACATAGGGTCAATAAAGTTTGTTTTGGCCTCCCAATTACTTAATTGAATTAATCCTGCTGCTAATACCTCATTTAAGGGTGCTTCCCCGCCACTTTGTCTATAACCTCTTTGGTTTAATGGCGCACCGGAGCTGTCTAACGAAACCGTTACTATTTCTCCTGAAATATGAAGGTGGATTGGTACATCAGGGTAGTCAAGGTTAACAGATGGCCTTTTATTGTATTTATCCCTGAACCGGTCAGCTATGGCATCTTTTGTTTTTTGGGCAACAAATTTAGAATGCTTAAAATGGGGGGAAAACACAACAGGTCTAACAAGAAATGTAGTATCAATATTTAAATGTTTCTCCCATTTAATTCGTTTAATATTTTGATAAAGAGAGAATTGATCTCTGGATTTAAAACTTGCAAGTGGTTTAAGTATTCTTAGGGCAGTTCGTAAATTCAAATTAGCCTTATACATTAATTCAGTATTGGCAGTAAATTTTACTGCCCTGTTTTGTATTTCAATATTTTTCCCACCTAATGATTTTATTTCATTTGCCAGTATGTTTTCAAGACCAAACAAGGTAGATGCGATTAATTCAAATTCCCCGGAATTATTCATATGTCTTATATTTATTGAATATTGTCTAAATTTTTAATGTCCAATATAACTATTTATTCTTCAACATTCCATATTCAATCATTAATTTTCAATGGTCGTTAATATAATTTATTGCTTTTTGTAATCTCTTTTTACCTTGGCCAGAGATAATATAATATTTTATTCCATAGCTTTCAATTTCCTGAATATACCGGTTCATTAGATATTTTCTTCTTTCATTTGATCCGTTTTCTCTTACAGGATCATTTTCCCATGGTAAATCACAATTACACACTAAATAGAGATCCGGTAAAGAGTTTACGATTACCACATCTAACCAGTCGGGGTATTTGTTGTAAACTTCCTGAAACCATATTTTTGTAATAATTAACCCTGTGTCAATAAAAAGAAAACCATGTGCCTTTTTAACAAATTCTTTTTCAAGTTTAATTTGCATTTTTGCAATTTTAACCAAATCATAATAATTATAAGACCTGTTTAAATTCTCTATGTATGTTCTGGCATATTCAGGTAAAAAAACAGTATTATAATAATCAGCTAATTGTTTCGCCAAATTACTTTTTCCTGTTGATTCAGGGCCTGATATAATTATTCGCTTAACTTTTCCTGCCATTATTTAATACTTGAACAATATCCT
>JBDLJL010000123.1:0-15704 GCA_039714415.1 Bacteroidota bacterium | reverse complement strand
TTTTCGTTAGTGCAGAAGCAGAACGCAGGGATCAATTAGCTCATGGTTTTGTTGCTGATAATGGATCTAATTCAGGAGCTAATGTCACCTCTGTTCCTGAGGCTGATATTGTAGCAGTACAGCAGCACTTATTAAATGAATGGGGGTACGATGCAGGTGCTTACCAGGGATACAATCACGAAACATACAATAATAAATTTTTAGTGAAATTAGATTGGAATATCAGTGATAAACACAAATTTTCTCTTCGTTATAATATGTTAGATGCATGGAAAGATATTCTCCCTCACCCTGAGGCAATTATTGGACGCGGACCTACAAGTTATCGTTTACCTTTCGAGAATTCTTCTTATACCATTAATAACTCAATAAACTCTGTTGTTGGTGAATTAAATTCACGCTTTAGCAATAAATTATCTAACAAATTAATGGTTGGTTATACTGCTTTCCGTGATACACGTGATCCTCATTCAGTACCATTCCCTGTTATTGATATTTTTGATGCTAATGGAAATCTTGCTATTACTGCCGGTTCTGAAATGTTCTCAACAAATAACGTGCTTGACCAGGATGTGTTTCAGTTTACTGATAATTTAACGTTTTATGCAGATAAGCATACTCTTACGGGAGGTGTAAATATTGAGGTTTTTAAATTCAACAACTCTTTTAACTTATTTTACTATCCATGGCATATGTATTTTGGTGGTGTAAATGAATTTGTGAATACAACTGTTGCTGATGTTGATTATAATGCAGAAGTTACTGCAAGTCAGCAAAATGATTTTGCAATGGCAGAAGTTGATGTTGCCCAGGTTGGTGTTTATTTTCAGGATGAATTTCAAGCTTCTGACAATTTCAACTTGACTCTTGGTTTGCGTGTTGATTTCCCGGTTTATTTAAACGAAATAGCACCTGATTCACGTATTCAAAACTTTACCGGTTGGGTTGATGAAAACGGTGATGCAGTTAAGGTTGATCCATCGCAATGGCCAAGTTCTAACCCAATGTTTTCGCCTCGTTTAGGTTTTAACTGGGACGTAAAAGGTGACAATACTTTAAAAGTACGTGGAGGATCAGGTATTTTTACAGGCCGTATTCCTTTTGTATGGTTGGGAAACCAATCAACAAACTCATTTATTAATGACTGGTATACTTTCCAGGTCAATTCAACTTCTGATGGTTTTAAATTCCCACAAGTTTGGAAAAATAATTTAGCAGTGGATTATAAATTCGAAAATGGTTTAGTGGCAACTTTCGAAGGTATTTATGGTAAAGATATTAATGCAGTAGTTCACAGAAATTACGATATGCATGCTCCTACGCAAAACCTATCAGGAACAGGTGATACAAGAGCTGTTTTTGCAGATGAAACAGAAACTCATATTTATGCTACTCAACCTCCTTATTCTGGAAATTTGTATAATATTAACTTTTTAGAAGCAGGAACAATTGTAATGGATAATGTAAAAGAAGGCCATCAGTATTCTTTAACAGGACAACTGAAGAAAACCTTTGATTTTGGTTTAAGTGCTAATGTGGCCTATACCTATATGCAATCTAAGGATTATACTTCAATCCCTGCAGAAATTGCTGCAGATGCTTTTCAGCGTAATCCTGTTGTAGGTGATCCAAATCATCCCATGTTCTCTTATTCACGTTATGGTTTAAAGAATCGTTTAATTGCTACCTTAATGTATCAAAAAGTGTATAACAATATGGCTTCTTCGTTTGCGGTATTCTTTGAAGCAGGACAGGGAAATAGGTATTCTTATACTTACGTAGGAGATCTAAATCTGGATGGTATAGGTAATAATGATTTACTTTATATTCCTGAAAGTTCATCGGATATTAACTTTGGTACTGTTGATGGAGCGACTGGTATTGCAACAGTTGCTACTGATGCTGCCGCACAATGGACTGCCCTTGATGCATTTATTGAGCAAGATTCTTATTTAAGTCAACATAGAGGGGAATATGCGGAACGACATGGTTCAATGTTACCATGGTTTTCTCAAATTGACTTTAAATTTATGCAGGATTTTAGTCTAAAAGCGGGTGAAAAAACAAATACTTTAAGGTTAAGCTTTGATATTCTGAATTTAGGTAATATGTTAAATTCCAGCTGGGGTGTTCGCAAACTACCAACTACAACGAATCCAATTTCAGTTAGTGGAGTAGATAGTAACAATGTTCCCTATTTTAGTTTTGATACAAGACTAAAAGAATCATATATTGATGATGTTTCGATTCTTTCTAAATGGCAATTACAGATTGGTGTAAGATATATCTTTCATTAATATAAAATAGAAGACTTTAATCACAAACCCGGTATATTATTGTACCGGGTTTTTTTATCTTAGCAATAATAATTTTATTAAAAAGTAATTTATAACACTTAATTACAATAATTTATATTTATTTTAAATAAGAATTATATTAAAAATTCAACATAGTGATTATTAAACCTAAATAATTATCTTTATTTTTACACGTTAATGATCTTAAAGCTGAAGAATTGAAAAAACTATTTTTACTCATATTAATTATTCTGTTAGTTGCTCCAACTTTGGTTAAAGGCCAATTTTATAATGGGCACAAAATGACTTTTGGTAAAAACAGGGTGCAATTTAATGACTTATACTGGGAATATTATCGTTTCAAACGTTATGATACTTATTTTTATCTTGGTGGTAAAAATTTGGCCCGTTATACATCAAAAGTAATTGATGAGGAGTTAAAGCATTTTGAAGATTTTTTTAGTCATAACCTTAACCAACGTATCATTTTCCTAATTTATAATAAACATTCGGAGTTTAAGCAAAGTAATATTGGCCTGGTTTCCGGTAACGAGGAAACAAACATAGGCGGTACATCTAAAATTATTGATAATAAAGTTTTTATCTTCTATGAAGGTGATCATCAAAAGTTTGTTAAACAAATTAGAGCAGCTATAGCAGAGGTTTTGCTTATTGATATGCTTTATGGTGGAAATTTTAAACAAAAAGTTTCCTCTTCTGCTCTTTTAAACCTTCCTGATTGGTTTTATCATGGCTTAATATCATATTTATCAGAAGATTGGAGTGTTGAGCAGGATAATTTGACAAAGGACATGCTTGAGCAGGGGAAATTAAAAAAAATAAACTACCTTACTGATCGAGAGGCGGTAGTTGCGGGGCATGCCACATGGAACTTTATCGTTAAATATTATGGTGAAGCAGTTATATCCAATATTATTTATCTGACAAGGGTAAACAAAAATATTGAGAGTGGGTTTATGTATGTGCTTGGTGCAGACATGAAATCGCTGAGCTATATGTGGCTTGATTTCTATAAAAAAAGGTATGAGGAAGATGGAATTGGTAGAACTGAACCTGAAAAGAGTAACATTATTATAAAGCCTAAAAAGAAAAGAGTTTATCAGCATGTTAAACTTAGTCCTGATCAAAGATATATTGCCTTTACAACAAATTATTCCGGAAAACGAAAAGTTTGGATTTATGATTTAGAAACAGAGAAAAAAAAGAAAATAATACGATTAGAACATCGCTTACAGCAACTGATTGATTATTCATACCCAATAATTGCCTGGCATCCGTCAGGAAAAATTTTAGCTTTTATTGCTGAAGTAAAAGGAAAAATCGTAATGAGTTTTTATATGCCGAAAACGGGTAAGATCATGAGTCGAAACATGCCATTTTATGATAAAATTCTTGATTTTTCGTATTCTGACCGTGGTATGGATATGGTATTTTCTGCAATAATGAATGGTCAAACAGATATATTTGTGTATAATTTATCTGCCGGGGCCAGCAAAAAAATTACTAACGATGTTGCTGATGATTTGTATCCACGATTTATTGAAAACTCAAGCAAAATTATTTTTTCATCAAATCGATTAAGCGATACCTTAAAAGTTGATAAAACAATAAAACCAAAAATTTCAGATACTTATGATTTGTATGTTTATGATAGAGAAACTAATTCAACAGTATTAAAAAATGTTACCAATACTCCTTTGGTTAACGAAATATTACCTTTGGGTATTAAAAATAACACGTATTCTTATTTAAGTAATGAGAATGGTATTTACAACAGGTATTTGGCTACTTATGATAGTACGATAAGTTATATTGATACGACAACGCATTACAGGTTTTATACATCACAATTCCCTGAAACTAACAGGAAGCGCAATATTACTTCGTATGATATTGGCCCTGGACAAAATGCTTCAACTGAAATAATGTACTATTATGGACAGGATAAAATGTATAAATATTTGGATAAGCAGGATAATAACATAAACACGCTTAAACAGACCGCCTATCGCAAAGAAAAAAATAAATGGTATCAAAAACAAGATAGTTTAAAACTTATTGAAAAGCAAAAAATTATCAGAAAACAGGAAATGAGGGACAGTTTAGCCAGAAACAATGCCATTCCTCATCCGGATAGCATGCTTATTGATATTAACTATTATGTTTTTGAGAAAGAAAAAGAAAACCCTTTTCATATTGTATATAAAACGGATAGTCTGGACTTTCAAGAGGAAAAGGATACTGTAGCCTGGCCTGAACAAAAGATATATCTTACTTCTTTTTATCCAAACGAAATGGTTACCCAAATTGATTTTGGTTTCTTAAATGATTGTTATCAGGCATTTGTTCCGGGGGCCTACTATTTTAATCCGGGTTTTAATGTTTTTACTAAAATTGGGGTTAATGATCTTTTTGAAGATTACAGGTTGACTGGTGGTTTTAGGTTTGCAGGGGATTTTAACAGCTATGAATATTTATTAAGTGTTGAAGACCTAAAGAAAAGGTGGGATAAACAATATCTCTTTCACCGCTCATCTGTTATAAACAGTCCTGATGGAACTATCCCTTTTAAGAAGATTATAACAAATGAATTAAAGTACAGGCTATCATTTCCTTTTAACCAGGTAAATTCAATTAGGGCTATGTTAAGTTTACGGTCAGACAAGGAGGGATTGTTGGCAAATTGGTGGACAAATTCTCTGACGGCAGAAGACGAGTACCGTTTTTTAGGTGGACTTAAACTAGAATATATTTTTGATAATACAATTGAACGCGGTGTAAACTTGTATAATGGTACAAGATTAAAAATTTTTGGTGAATATTATCAGGGTATATCGCCTACAACTGAACAAACATATATTTTGGGTGCTGACTTTCGTTTTTACCTGCCTATACACAGAAGCCTTATTTTTGCAGGAAGAATTGCATCAAGTGTTTCATTTGGAACAGGTAAATTAATATATTATCTGGGCAGTGTTGATAACTGGATGAAATTTCCCCAGCCTGAATTTGATCAATCGGTTGAGATTGACGAAGAAGAAAACTATATTTTTCAGGCAGTGGCAACTGATATGCGTGGTTTTGTACAGAATGCACGTAACGGAACCAAGTTTGTACTTGGAAATGCTGAAATTAGGTGGCCGATGGTACAATATTTGGCAAACCGAACTCTTAATAATTCATTTTTAAACAATTTCCAGGTGGTTGGCTTTGCTGATATAGGAAGTGCCTGGTCTGGTATCCACCCATGGGAAGGTAATAATGCTTATAATAAAGAAATTATTGATAATAACCCGATTCGTATAATCATTAATAAAACACGTTCACCCTTTATTCTTGGATATGGTTTTGGATTACGGTCAAAACTTTTAGGGTATTTTGTACGTGCAGATTGGGCATGGGGAATAGATGGAAATGTGATTCTGCCAAGAGTTTTTTACTTCTCACTGAGCCTTGATTTTTAAGGAGCTGATTAATATATCATTGCATAACTGTACGCTGATTATTAAAAATAATTATTTCCAATTTGATTTTTATTGACTGTAAATTGACGATTGAAACTAAAAATCAAATAAGTTGCTGAAAATCTACGATAAGTTCTTTTTGAGTGGACTAAAATATATAATTTGAAATTTAACGAAGTGTTAGTATGAGTATGAGTGAATTAACAATAATCCTGGCAATAGGCTTGGCTGCTGGTTTCCTTAGCGGTAGTATGGGTGTTGGGGGTGGAGTAATTATTGTTCCGTCCCTGGTTTTTTTTATGGGATTTTCGCTTCATCATGCTCAGGGGACAAGTCTGGCCTTAATGACCATTCCGGTGATGTTCGTTGCTGCTTCTAATTTTTATAAAGAAGGCTTTGTTGATATTAAAGTGGCACTGTTATTGGCTGTAACTTTTGTCATTGGTGGATACCTGGGCTCTAAATTTTCTATTATGATGCCTGAAAAAATTATGCGGAAGGCATTTGGTGTCTTTATGATTATTGTTGCATTGAAAATGATCTTTAGCAAATAAATAAATGAAACACTCACGAACAAAAAGCCCCCAAAGGGAATGAATAAAAAAGAGTGTTCCATGGTATTAAAAGTTTCAATGTTAATTTAATTTTTTTTTTAATGCAAACGTTTAAATTAATTTTATTCTAGTGAAACTATTATTATTTTATCAAGTGTGGGCAATGATTTTAGCTTTCGTTACTATTTCATGTGTGGATAGTCGTGAAAAGGATATTCACACACCCACTATTGAACTTGTAAGCAATGAACCGGCTAACTATATAGAAGAGGATGAAGAAGTTGATGAGCTTTATATAGTTGAGGATAAGGCCGTAATCTTTTTTGTTCTGAGTAAAAGAGAACTTAAAAAGCTAACAAAGGAGTTGGGTAGTAGCTATCGTTATGAAACAGACTATTTGTTTAATAATTTTACACGACAGTCAAAAAGTTTTGAGAAATTATTATCAAAACACAATATTCAATCTAAACTAATAAGTAATAAAAAGTTTTTAATCAAATTAAAAAACGGGCAAACGGTTAGTTTTAATAGAGTTCGTGAAGATCAGATTATGGGTGAGATAATTTCAGATGGTGTTCAGGATCCTATTATTGAATTTGGAATGTTCTCAAACAAGGAATTAGTAGCAATAATTAAGAAGTATTTTCAAATTGAAAACTTTGGTTATGTTGAGGAAGAAAATATACCAATTCAGCTTCCTGTTGAAGAAAAAATGAATTTGGATTCTGTTGACATGGTAATTGAACAAGATTCCCTTGGAATTGATGCCTGATTTTGCCTTTCAATAATTTGCTATTTTAAAAGGTGTTAAAATAAGCTGCGTAATTAAATAAGGCTATAGTGTAAAATATTGCGGGCAAAATTGTTGTGAGCTAAATTAGAAATTTTTAATGGAAGATTGGAATAATGGAAAATTTACTTCATGTTTTCCATTATTTCATATTGGCTCACTATTCCAAATAAACTATTGATAATTAGACTTATAAATTAAAAAAAACACAAAATGTTATATCATAGCTATTAATAATAACAATGAGCAAAACCTATTTTGTAGATAAAGACATACAGGGAGTTGATTTTTCTGAGAATGAACTTACTATAGGAGATTATGAAAATTGCAATTATGAAAACTGTAATTTTGCTAATACAGATTTATCCGATATAAATTTTTTAGAATGTGAATTTGAGAATTGTGATTTCAGTATGGCAAAAATCTCAAATACGGCTTTTCAAAACGTAAGATTTAAAACTTGTAAATTATTGGGTTTACATTTTGAAGATGTTAACAAATTTTTATTATCTCTGGATTTTGTTGCTTGCCAGTTAAACCTGTCCTCTTTTTATAAATTAGTTTTTAAAAATACAAGCTTTAAGGACTGCAGTTTGACGGAAGTGGATTTTACAGAATCGGACTTATCTGGTTCAATATTCGATAATTGCGAACTAACTGGAACCATATTTGAAAACACTATATTGGAAAAGGCAGATTTTCGGACTTCTTATAATTTTTCCATCGACCCTGAAATGAATCGAATAAAGAAAGCGAAATTCTCAAATGATGGAATTATCGGTTTATTGTTTAAATATGATATTGAAGTTGAGTAATTAGCTAAACCGTAAATTGTGGACATGGATTAGACATTATCCAATATTCATTTTTCAATTGTCATTCCCAAACCCCTGCAATTTTATAATTACAATTAGAACATTTACCTGAATGAATTTTATTGGTCATAATTCTATATCCTTTGCGTTCAATAACAATTTTTCCACAGCTTGGGCAATAGGTGTTTTGTGATTTGCTCCCTGGTACATTTCCTACATAAACATGGTTTAAACCTTCGTTTAGTGCAATTTCCCTTGCTTTTTCAAGTGTTGAAACCGGTGTTGAAGGTAATTGAGTTAATTTATACATTGGGTGAAAACGACTAAAATGAAGTGGTGAATTTTCGAAACCATTATTTTTTAACCATTTACACATTTTAGTTATCATGCCTAAATCATCTGTCCAGCTTGGGATAACCAGATTGGTAATTTCCAGCCAAACATTTTCTTCTTTCAAAATCTTTAAGGTTTTTAATATAGGCTCAAGCTTTCCGGCATTAAGTTTTGCATATATGTCATCAGAAAAAGATTTTAAATCAATATTTGCTGCATCAATATATTTACTAATCTCGCGTAAAGGTTTTTCATTAATATAACCGGCAGATACAAATACATTTTTTATGCCATTTGCTTGAGCAATTTTAGCACTGTCCAAAACATATTCATAAAAAACAATAGGTTCAGAATAAGTATAGGCAATTGATTTACATTTATATTTTTTAGCTTGTTTAATAACTTCACCAGGCATTAAATCATAATTTTTAGTTTCACTGGGCTTTTTTTGTGAAATGGTCCAATTTTGACAGTTAAGGCATGCCAGGTTACAACCTGCTGTTGCAATAGAATAAGTTTTGCTTGTAGGTAAAAAATGATACAAAGGTTTTTTCTCAATTGGGTCAACATGTATAGCACATGGGTTGCCATAAGCCGTGGCATAAAGTTTACCCCCCTTACTAATACGGGTTCTGCAATCTCCCGTTTCTCCGGGCTTAATATCACATTCATTAGGGCATATTTTGCATCGTAAGCCCCTTGGTGTTTTAATATAGTATAAAGCTTCTCTTTTGGGTTTGCTTTGAAAATGTTCACCAAAGTGATTTTCAGCTAAAACATTTACCGGGAAAAGCTGTATCCCGGTAATCGCCCCGCTACTTATTGCCAGTTTTTTAAGAAATTCTCTCTTTTTCACAATAACAAATATACAAAAAACGGGCTTACGCTTAATATCTAAATTTTATTAAAATATTTTATGGAAATATAAAACCTTCGCATCTTGATATAAATGCCCTGCAATTTTGAAGGCATAATTTGAGTTAAATAAATAGAATTTAAACTAAAATTTATAGTCATGAAACTAAGAATGTCAGTATTGTTAATGTTTTTGTTGGTTGTGTTCGTTGCGAATCAGGCATATACACCAACAAATAAAAAAGCTAAAATTCAAATAGCCTTATTATTAGATACAAGTAACAGCATGGATGGATTAATTGATCAGGCTAAATCGCAATTGTGGAAAATTGTCAATGAAATGGCAACAGCAAAGTTTGATGGTGAAACCCCTAATTTGGAAATAGCACTTTATGAATATGGAAACGACGGGCTTTCGGCTCGCGAAGGTTATATTCGTCAGGTTGCACAGATGACTACTGATCTGGATAAAATTTCGGAAGATTTATTTGCCCTAAAAACAAATGGCGGAAGTGAATTTTGCGGACAGGTAATTGATGTTTCGCTTAAACAGTTACTTTGGAGTGCATCAAACGATGATCTGAAAATGATTTTTATTGCGGGTAATGAACCATTTAATCAAGGTGGTGTTGATTACAAAGAAAGCTGTAAAAAAGCCATATCAAAAGGGATTATTGTAAATACCATTTTCTGTGGTAACTACCAGCAAGGTATTAATACTTTTTGGAAAGATGGAGCAGATTTAGCAGATGGCAAGTACATGAATATTGACCAGGACAAAAAAGTAGTTCATATCCCAACTCCTTTTGACGATCCTATTGTTCAGTTAAATAAAAAATTGAATAAAACCTATATAGGATATGGAAATCAAGGAAAAAAAATGAAGGAACGGCAGATGGCACAGGATAATAATGCATCATCAATGGGGGCTGGCAGCTATGTGAACCGTGCTATGTCAAAAAGTTCTAAAATGTATAAAAATGAGCAGTGGGATTTGGTTGATGCCGTAGAAGAAGATGAGGAAAAACTTGATGAAATTTCTGATGATGAGTTACCGGAAGAGCTTAAAGGAAAATCAAAAGAACAGATTAAAGTTTATGTTGATAAAAAGAAAAAAGAACGTGAAAATATCAATAAACAAATTCAAATACTGAATAAGAAGCGAACAAAATTTATTGCAGAAAAAAGAAAAGAAAATGCAGAAGAACTTTCTCTTGATAAGGTGATGATTAAAACAGTGAAAGATCAGGCTAAAAAGAAGAATTATAAATTCAAATAGAATTGGTGATTAGTTTATAACTCGAAGAGACGCACGGCCGTGCGTCTCAACATAAAAAAAGCCAAGCGTCCTAACAATACTGTAAAAAATAAAAGCCATGAAAAACAACAAATATTTAATAAGCATATTATTCATGTTGATAAGCTGGACATCGTTTGCAGGTGGGTTTATCATCATTACCCCAAATAGAACAGTTACACCACATACCCTTCCGAACAGGTTTCCACATCATCCTCACTATACTTTGGAAGTAAAATCATTAAAAGTAGATGTTAAAATAAAAGATCAATATGTGTTTACAACAATCGACCAGGTTTTTTATAATCCCTCAAACAGGAACCTCGAAGGATATTTTTTGTTTCCCGTACCCAAAGGGGCAATTATCAAGAACTTTTCGATGGAAATTAACGGGAAAAAGATGCAGGCAGAACTACTTGATGCCGCAAAAGCTCGAAAAATATATGAAGATATTGTACGAAAACTAAAGGATCCGGCACTATTAGAGTATTCAAACCAATCATTGTTCAGGGTGAGGATATTCCCCATTGAAGCTGGGAAAGAAAAGCGTATACATATTAGTTACTCCGAGATTCTTGAAAAAGACAATAATACGGTGGAATATGTTTTCCCGCTTAACACAAAAAAATATACCGCAACACCCTTGAAAAATACTAGTTTTAAAATTGAGCTTAATTCTGAATCTAAAATAAAAACCATTTATTCGCCGAGCCACGAAATGGAAATTAACAGGAAAGGTGAAAATAGTGCTGTAATTGGTTTTGAAGCAAATGTACTAAAGCCTGACAGAGATTTGAAACTATTTGTAGGTTATGCAAAATCAAAAATTGGTGTATCTGCCATTTCTTATAAAGAAAAAAATGAAGCGGGTTTTTTTATGTTGAATATAAGCCCAGGTTTAATTGCAGATAAAAATAAAATAATTAGTAAGGATATAACCTTTGTTTTGGATGTGTCGGGGAGTATGGCCGGAAAAAAAATGGACCAGGCAAAAAAAGCTTTGAGTTTCTGTGTCGCAAATCTTAATAGTTTAGATAAATTTCAGATAATCAGGTTCTCGACGGAAGCTGAAGCACTGTTTAACCAAAAAGTTGTTGCCAATACAATAAATAAAGCCAAAGCGCAGAAGTTTGTAACAGGTTTAAGACCAATAGGTGGAACCAATATTGATGAGGCACTCAAGCTGGCTTATAATGAGAAAAAATCTGACGGAAGGCCCAATATGATTGTTTTTATTACTGATGGTAAACCAACGATTGGCGAAACTGATGAAAAAAGGCTTGTAAAACAGGTAGTTGACGCAAATATTGGAAATACCCGTATTTTTACTTTCGGCATAGGTGATAATATTAATATTCACTTGTTAGATAAAATTACCGAGGAAACAAAAGCTTACAGAACTTATATCACACCGGAAGAAGATATTGAGATAAAGGTGTCAAATTTTTATACTAAAGTGAGTTCACCCATACTATCAGAAGTTAAACTATATTTTAACGGCGGTGTCAAAGTAAATAAAATGTTCCCAAAGAATTTACCCGATTTATTTGAGGGTTCATCTATTACGGTTTTTGGAAAATTTGATTATGCAGGTAGTTCAAAAATTATACTGGAAGGAAAAGTTAATGGCAAAACCGAAAAATTTAATTATCAAACTAAGTTTGTTGAAAATACAAACAATGATTTTATCGCACCACTTTGGGCTGCTCGGAATGTGGGTTATTTGCTTGATCAGATTAGACTGAATGGCGAAAGTAAAGAGGTCATTGACGAAATAGTACAACTGGCTAAGAAATATGGAATTATTACACCATACACCAGTTATTTAATTCTTGAAGATGAGGAAATTAATATAACTAATAGAAGACTTGCGCCTGAACAAAGGATATTTACGGATCGTTTTGACGATGAGGTTGAATTTAAATCCCGAAGTAAAGAAGAGTATTCAAATCTTGGCAAAAAAAGCGGTAGGGGTGGAGTTGTTTCAAGTAATGAAGTACAAAGTTTAAGAGGTGCAAAGAACTTAGCAGACCAGACTCAGGGCTTAAGTAGAATGGTATACATGGATAAATCAAAAGTAAAGCGTGATTTTAGTCAACAATGCAAAAACATTGGTGGTCGGGCTTTTTATCAAAACGGTAATAAATGGGTTGATTTGTACGTTCAGACAAATAAGTCCCAAATTGCTAAGAAAATTCAGTTTGCAGGTAAACCTTACTTTGATTTGTTAAATAGATATCCGGAGGTGTCTCAATATCTCTCACTTGGAAAAAATGTACGCTTTGTACATAATAATAAACTGTATGAGATTTATGAATAGGGGCGGGAATTTTGTTAGCCTGACTTCAAAATTGTAGTCAGTTGTAGCTTAAATGTAAGTAATTGGTCATTGGATTTAACGTCTAATGACCAATTATTCGTAGCTAAAATACACAATCAACTTTCGTCACCTCCTTTATTCATCCAGGTTAGGATAATAATTCCTAAACGTGCTACTAAAAAGGTAAAAAGACCGAAAATCGTTGTTATCAGGGCAACTTTTAGTCCAGCAGCCACTATTCCCTTTGAAATATCCCCGGCTGACTGAATAGCATCAAATGCACCGACAAGGCCGATAGTTTGTCCTAAAATTCCCCAAACAAGGGTGAACCACCCTAAGGATGAAATTAAAGAAATTGTTTTGCTGTTTTTATTTATATTGAGAAATCCTTTTACAATAAGAACAAGGATCAGCGTTAATAAAAATACAATAGGGAATGTGAAAAAAGGACCACCTTCGTAAATCTTATCAATAATTTGTGACATCATAATAAATAGAGTTTAAATTAATACTGAATCAAAGATAAACAGGAACTTCATTGCATTTTTTTATTTGCGACAACTGAAAAAAAAACCACACCTTTTGACCGGTTTAGAAAGTTAAAGTGAAATTTAATGCACTAAATTGTAAAAAAAGGTACTAAAATGGTATTTGGTCTATAAAAAAATGCTGAATGAAAGAAAATATTTATCTTGCAAAAGTGAACATGCTATTATTAACAAATACAAAGTCAGTACTGTTCCATTTCCTGTTTTGGGTGGTGGTATGGTTTTTCTTTGTATATTTTTTTAGTTACAATTCAACAAATACGGTTTATGTTACCTGGTTTTCTAGTTTCCTTCTTCCAGTAACAATGATTCTTACCTATTTTGTGATTTACATTTTAATCCCAAAGTATTTACTCACAAAGAAATATAAATTATTTGCACTCTACAGCTTTTACACTTTGGTTATTTCAACCTATTTAATTGTGTTGGCAATATTCGGAAGTTTTATTTATTTATCCAATTTAAATATTACGAATATGCCACCAATGAGCAGGAATTTTGTGTTTGTGCTAATATTAGTGTATTTAATAGTTGGGATCATCAGTTTTGTGAGTTTATTAAATCATAATTTTAGAACCGTTTCACGAAACAGAGAGTTGGAAAATGAAATTCTGGAAACACAGTTGCAGCTTAAAGATCAGGAATTGCAATATCTGAAAAAGCAAATTCATCCACATTTTTTATTCAATACACTTAATACGATTTACGGTTTTGCACTAAAACAATCAAAAAACACACCGGATATAATTTTAAAACTTTCTAATTTACTTGACTATATATTATATCAGGTAAATAAACCAATGGTTAGCCTGAAGGAGGAAATTCTCCATGTAAAAGAATATGTTGATCTTGAAAAGATAAGGTTTCAGGATACTTTAAAGGTGCTGTTTACTTTTAACGAAATAGCTGACGAAACTCAAATTGCACCAATGTTGCTTATACCATTTGTGGAGAATGCATTTAAGCATGGTAGTTTAATAAATGGTTTTTTACGGGTAGAGATTGAAATAGCTTTAGTAGAAAATCAATTGATTTTTTCAATACAAAATTCATTTTTAAACGACAATACAGATCAAGTAGATACAGGTATTGGTCTTGAAAATATAAAGAAAAGAATGGAATTGCATTACAGTAATAATTATCATTTAAGAATAGAAAATAAAGATAATTGGTTTTCTGTAAACCTTACAATATTAAATATAAACACCATAAAAAATGCCTAAAATTATTCAATGCTTAATAGTTGATGATGAGCCAGTTGCTCGTGAAATATTGGAAAATCATTTAAATAAAATTGGTGCTGTTAAAATTGTGGGAAGTTGTAAAAATGCAATTGAGGCATTTAATTTTATTAATTCCCAAAAAATAGATTTGATTTTTTTAGATATAAATATGCCTGATATTTCAGGATTATCTTTTGCGAAATCAATTAATAAAAATATTAAAATCATTTTTACAACTGCCTATAGAGAATATGCAGTTGATGGATTTGATCTGCAGGCGGTAGATTATTTACTTAAACCCATTTCTTTTGAACGCTTATTGCAAGCAATTAACAAATATTTAGATGAACAAATTCATGTAAGTGTTGATGCAAATAATAAAATAGTAAATGAATCAAGTGATTTTATTTTTGTACGCTCCGACAGAAAGATGATCAAAATTAACTTTTCTGAAATAAATTATATTGAAAGTTTAAGTGATTACATAAAAATTTATTTAATAAATAAAACAGTGGTTACCAGGGAAACCATAACGAGCACTGAAGTAAAACTGCCTAAAAAAGACTTCATAAGAACTCATAGGTCATATATTGTTTCCATATCAAAAATTGATTTGTTCACAAATGAATATGTAGAGCTTAATAAAAAAGTAATACCAATTAGTAGAACCTACAAAAATGATGTGTTAAATAGATTAGAAAATGCTTAGTTATGAGGAATGTTATTTTATGCACTTTTTGTTTAATCATACAAAATTAGTTATTTTCCCATTTCCCCTTTCAATTAAAAACGAAAATGGATGTAATATTACTCTTGGTCAAAGTTTATTGAAATTACATCACTTTTTTTTGCCAAATCAATTTTGAATTGATAATTTTAAAAATACAATCCTAAACTATTTGAGAATAACCAAAATAATTTAAATACGCTACAACGTTAAAAATAACCTGATTTAACAAAACTTAAGTTAAATTACTGTGTTAGAGAGTTAAAGCTATATGTAAAACTTTAGCCATGGTTTTTTTACGGAAAGGTGAGGAATGAATATAAAAAATGTTTAATCCAAGTAATAAAATACTTAACTTAATAATTATGAAAACAAAAATCATATGTTTACTTTTTGCAATGTTTGCATCCTTTGTTACAATTCAGGGACAGGATTGGAACGAAATTATTAAGGCCGTTGC
>JBDLJL010000122.1:0-15729 GCA_039714415.1 Bacteroidota bacterium | reverse complement strand
TTTCCACATACTGCACATGTTGAGAATATTGCTTTATTGGTAAAAAAGTAGTTTTTTAAATTCAATTAGTAGAGACACACGGCCGTGTGTCTCTACTAATTGAATTTTTCAATGAAAATATTAATAGGATTTTACAAAAAACCTTTTCTTTTTAAAACAGCATCTGTATTTGGTTCCTCTCCACGGAAATTTTTGTACAATACCATTGGGTCATCTGTTGAACCTTTTGAAAGAACAGTTTTGCGAAGTTTTTCACCGGTTTCAGCATTAAACAAACCTGTTTCTTTAAAAGCTTCAAATGCATCGGCATCCAGTACTTCTGACCATAAATAACTATAGTACCCGGCTGAATATCCACCGGTAATATGGCTAAAATAGGGTGACCTGTATCGTACAATAATTTCAGGGATCAAACCAATTTTGTCCATGGATATTTTTTCAAAAGAATTAACATCCACATCATTATTTGTTTCAGTTAAAGTATGCCAATCCATATCAAGAAAAGCCGCTGATAAATATTCAACCGTGGTAAATCCCTGGTTAAAATATTTGCTGTTACTTAATTTTTCAATTAACTCATCAGGAATTACTTCACCTGTTTCATAATGTTTAGCGTATAATTTCATTACTTCTGGTTCTGCTGCCCAGTTTTCCATTATTTGAGAAGGCATTTCAACAAAGTCACGTGGTACATTTGTGCCTGCGAGGCTTGGGTAGGTACAGTCCGACAATAATCCATGAAGTGCATGACCAAATTCATGGAATAGGGTAGAGACCTCTTCAAAACTAATTAATGCTGGCTTATTGCCACTAGGTTTTGTAAAATTGAAATTCGTTGTTATGATTGGAGCAATATTTTTTCCTGCTTTTTTATGTTGTCCCTCAAATTCACTCATCCATGCACCGCTTCTTTTACTTTCACGTGGGTAAAAATCCATAAACAGAACGCCAATATGAGAACCATCCTTATCTAAAACTTCAAAAGTTTGAACCTCAGGATGATACCTGGGTACATTGTTAATTTCTTTAAATGAAATACCAAAAATTTTATTGGCTACCATAAAAGCTCCATCCCTTACATTTTCAAGCTGGAAATAAGGCCTTAACAATTCTTCATCTAAATCATATTTTTCTTTTCTCAATTTTTCAGAATAATACCACCAGTCCCAGGGAGCAAGTTTAAAATTGCCACCTTCATTATTAATTAATTTTTGAAGTTCTGCAGCTTCATTTTTAGCTACAGGTAATGCAGCATCCCAAACCTGATTCATTAATTTATAAACGTTTTCCGGTGTTTTAGCCATGGTTTCTTCCAAAACATAAACGGCATGATTTGTATATCCTAATAATTTAGCTCGCTGTACTCTTAAATTTGTGATTTTAGCGATATTTTTTTTATTGTCTAAATCATCATTGTGGTTTCCTCGTTCGGTATAAGCTTTTAGCAATTTTTCTCTTAGTTCGCGATTTTCTGAATAGCTTAGAAATGGGATCATGCTTGGTTTTTGAACTGTAAATACCCATTTCCCTTCGTTACCAGATTCTTTACCCGTCATAAATGCAGCTTCTTTAACATTGTCAGGTAAACCAGCTAAACCATCTTCATTTTCAATAATCATTTGGAATTTATTAGTTTCTTCCAAAACATTATCACCAAAACTTAGACTAAGTCTTGCTAATTCTTCATTAATTTTCTTTAGTTCTTCTTTTTTTGCAGCATCCAGCTCAGCTCCACCACGTTTGAACTTTTTGTAGGTTTCCTCTAATAGTTTCGCTTGTTCTTTACCTAAATTTAGCTTGTCTTTTTGTTCATAGATAGCTTTTACACGCTCAAATAATTTTTGATTGAGCATTATTTCGTCCCTATGCCTTGAAAGCAATGGAATGATTTTTTTTGATTCTTCCTGCAACTCTTGACCTGTATTTGAAGAACGCATATTGTAAAAAACATTACCAACTTTGGTGATCAGACTTCCACTATATTCTAAGGCTTCAATTGTATTTTCAAAGCTTGCCAATTCCTCATTATTTAAAATAGCTTCAATTTCAGCATTATGTTCTTCGATACCTTTTTCAAATGCAGGTAAATAATGCTTTACTTTTATTATGTCAAATGTAGCAACATTGAATGTTGTACCATATTCACTAAAAAATGGGTTCATTTCCGTATTGTTTTTATTTTCATTGTTTTTGCATGATACTATTCCTAAAAATAGTACAATTAATAAAATATAATTCTTTTTCATTATAAATAATTTAAAGGATTTAGAAAGCCGAAATTATAAAATTATATCAATATCTAAATATGGATAAATATGTTATTTGACTGGTAGGGAATTATCATATACGTATTTCTTTTTGAGATAAAAAGACTACTTTTCCAGGTAAAATTACCTTTTAGGGATGTGGATTCCCAGGGGACTTGTTTTCATCTGACTTATCCATAACTGTGTTTATAACACTTGGAATATTTCCAATATAGTAATATCATTTTTTGCAAGATGCTTTAATAGAGCTACAAAGAAATATCTGGCTTAGGAAATAGTTTTAAAAATTTGATTCCATGGTAATTTAGCTTATGTGTACATTTAATACACATTAATTTACTCTGACCCATTATCCGTTTCAATATTTTTCTCCCAGTATTTTTCAGTAACTAATATATAAAACAAATTTCTACGGGTGAGAAACTGACTGTTAATATAAGGTTGCTTAATTGTAAAAAAACAAATTCTTCCATCGTTTTTTACCTGGTAAGTAAAATTATTGTATGTACTATCTACTTCTACCATATCACCAATATAATCAAGTAAATCGATATAAGTCCTTAGGGTACTATGATCTTTGGAAACAATACCAAAGGAAACGCATTTGTCTTCTATCAAATTAATCTCATATGTGTAAAAGGGGTATTGTTTTTCAGATTTATAAGTCAGAAGGATAGAATTTTGATTAATAGTGTCAATGCTAAGGTTAAACTTTTTGGAAAGATTATAAAAACTTTGTATATAAGTTTCAGGTTTTCCAATCAGATTACGCTGTCCATAAATATAATTTATTGATAAAAAAACACCTATTAGTACAAATCTTAGTATCATCAGTTTAATGCTTTTCTTTTGGTCATAAAAGTGAAAAAAAGTTTCCATTTTAGAAAATAAGAAATCTATTTTTTTGATGAACTAAAAGTAAAATAAATTTTATATAAATATACACAATTTTTTATTTTCACGTTTTAATTTGGTATTAAGATATCTTCAGTTATGAAAAAAATTGCTATTATCTTTATTTTATTTTATCCACTTTTTTTGTTTGCACAACAGGGAAGTCACGAGGTGTATGATACTAGTAAAGTTGAGTGGAAAAGCTTTGAAGAAACCAATAAATTATTTCTGAAAAATCAGAAGCCTGTTTTTATATTCTTATATGATAAAAACGAAGATTCTTCAATGGTTATGCTTAACCAGATTTTTGGGCTTGAGGAAGTTGCTAACTATATTAATATTCTTTTTTACCCGATAAAGTTAGAAATTTATTCAAAGGATACACTTACTTTTTTTGATGGTAATAAATATACAAATTCAGAAAAAGATAACGGTATGCATGATCTGGCGGTTAAGTTGACTGGTGGGATACCACAAGCTCCTTCCATATTAATTTTTTCAAAAGAAGCTACAGGTAAAGTTTACTCTGGTTTTAAGGATAGAAACCATATTTTCCCGATTTTGATTTTTTATGCCGAAGATACATATAAATCAACAACATATGAAGATTTTGAAAAGTACTATTTTAAAACTTATCCACCTGGGCAAAAACAAATTATGACCAGAATACTCGTTAAATGGAAGAGCATAGAGGAAGCATTTGAATTAAATAAAAAATACCCAAAAAAAATATTTGTTAACCTCTATAGCAATTATAATATTAATTGTACCATGATGAGGTTGAAAACATATAATAATCCCCAAATTGCAGATTATCTGAATAAAAATTTCTATTGTGTAAACCTTGATGTGAAATCGCAGGATACTATAAATCTGTTTGAACAGAAATATATAAATGAAGGTGCCTCACATGGATATCATCAATTACCTATTTCATTTTTAAATGGACAAATGAATTTTCCTGCCTTTCTGATTTTCGATGAAAAATCAAAATTTTTGGACAAAAAACAGGAATTTATGACACCGGAAGCTTTTGAACCCATTATTAAGTTCGTAGGTAGTGATGCATATAAGAAACAAAAATGGCCGGATTATTTGAAATCGTTTAGGGGTGAGTTTATTGAACCTTTACAGGAAGGTAAGAAATAATATTGATATATAACTTTGTATAGTTGAGGTACAAAATCACTTCACTGCTTAATTTATCATCTCTTTTATCATTTATAACGATCTCATTTTTTCTTTAATAAACATACCTGTATAAGAATCTTTGCAATCAATAATTTCTTCAGGTGTGCCTTCAAAAACGATGCTTCCTCCCAATTTACCACCTTCCGGACCAAGATCAATAATCCAGTCAGCTGATTTTATTACCTCGAGATTATGCTCAATTATGGAAACGGAGTGCCCATTATCAATAAGTGCATTGAATGCTTTAAGCAGTTTTTGTATATCATGAAAATGCAAACCGGTTGTTGGCTCATCAAATATAAACAGGGTAGGGGTTTCATCTTTTTCTTTACTTAGAAACGAAGCCAGCTTTATCCGTTGGCTTTCACCACCACTAAGTGTACTGGATGATTGCCCAAGCTTCACATATCCAAGCCCAACATCTAATAAGGGTTGCATCTTTTGTGTAATTTTTTTAGTTGTCCGATCTTTTCCTTTTCCAAAAAAGTCAATAGCTTCCTTAACGGTTAATTCCAGTATGTCAAAAATGCTTTTACCTTCATACAGAACCTCCAATACATCATCTTTAAATCGTTTTCCTTTGCAGGATTCACAAACCAGGTGTACATCAGCCATAAATTGCATTTCAACCTTTATTTCCCCTTCCCCCTGGCATTCATCGCATCGCCCGCCATCCACATTAAATGAAAAATGTGCTGGTTTGTAATTATTTATTTTCGATGCGGGTTGATCAGCAAACAGTTTGCGAATATCATCAAAAGCTTTCAGATACGTAACCGGGTTTGACCGGGAAGATTTACCGATTGGGTTTTGATCAACAAACTCAATGTTTTTAATCAAATTAGTATCTCCGGTAATCAGTTCATAATTTCCGGAAGCTTCACCATAACCTTTTATTCGTTTGCTTAAAACAGTATATAATATATTATTAACCAAAGATGATTTACCGGAACCACTTACCCCAGTTATTACCGATAAAACTCTTAATGGAAATTTAACACTGATATTTTTTAAGTTGTTTTCACGAGCATTAATTACTTCAATAAATTTTTGCCATGGTCGCCTTTTCGCAGGGATTTCAATTACCTTTTTACCGGTAAGGTATTGCATGGTAAGGCTTTTTTCATCTTTTAATAGTTGTTCCGGATTACCTTGAAAAACCAATTCGCCTCCGTTTACACCAGATAAGGGACCAATATCAATTATTTCATCAGCAGCTCGGATAATTTCTTCATCATGCTCCACAACAATTACAGTATTTCCAATTTTCTGAAGGTTCTTTAGTACTTTTATAAGTAGGTTGGTATCACGGGCATGAAGCCCAATACTGGGTTCATCCAGAATATATAAAGAGCCTACTAAACTACTGCCAAGCGAAGTGGCCAAATTTATCCGCTGTGATTCGCCACCGGAAAGGGTAGATGACAACCTGTTTAAGGTGAGGTAATTAAGTCCGACATCATTTAAGAACTGTAATCTGCTATTAATTTCTACAAGTAGGCGTTTTGCAATTTTGGCTTCATTTTTTTCAGGTTTGAATGTGTTGAAATAATCAAGTAGCTCATCAATAGGCTTTACAACAAGCTCAGTGATTGTTTTTCCATTAAATTTAACGTAGTTTGCTTCTTTTCTTAATCTTGTTCCTTTACACTCGGTACATATTGTTTTACCTCTGTACCGCGAAAGCATTACCCGGTATTGTATTTTATAATTTTCTTTTTCAAGCATTTCAAAAAACTCGTTCAGTCCTTTAAAAAACTCGTTTCCTGTCCATAATATTTGTTTTTCTTCTTCAGATAAATCATAATATGGGCGATGGATTGGAAAATCAAACTTATCAGCATTATAAACCAGTTGGTCTTTCCACCAACCCATTTTTTCACCTTTCCAACAGGCAACAGCACCTTCATAAACTGAAAGTCCTTTATTTGGAACAACCAGTTCTTCATCTATACCTATAATTTTACCAAATCCTTCACATTTTGGACAAGCCCCAACCGGATTATTAAAACTGAACATGTGAACCGAAGGTTCTTCAAAGCTTATTCCATCCGCTTCAAATTTATTTGAAAAGGTATTGTGTAGGGTTTCATTTTCCTTAAATACCTGTATCGTACAATAACCTTTTCCTTCAAAAAATGCAGTTTGAACCGAATCAGCTACACGGCTTTGACTATCTTCATCAATTTGAACGGAAATCCTGTCAATTAATAGGTTACTATGTTTGCTGAGCTTTGTTTTTTCGTTAATAAATTCGTCTATTCTGTAAATATTTCCTTTATTCTCAATTCTTGAAAAACCTTGTTTTAATAAAACATCCAATTGTTGTTTAACTGTTCTTTTTTCAGGAATAATCAAAGGTGCCAGAATTTGTATTTTTGTTCCTTCTTTAAATGAACCAATATAATTAGTAACATCGGTAACGCTATGTTTTTTTACTGGTTTGCCTGATTTTGGTGAATAAGTTTTTCCAATCCTGGCAAATAACAACTTCATAAAATCATAAATTTCAGTAGAAGTTCCTACCGTAGACCGTGGATTTCTTGTATTTACTTTTTGTTCAATAGCTATTGCGGGAGGTATTCCTTTTATATAATCAACTTCAGGCTTATGAATACGCCCAAGAAATTGCCTTGCATAAGATGATAAGCTTTCAACATATCGCCTTTGACCTTCAGCATATAGTGTGTCAAAAGCAAGTGATGATTTTCCTGAACCCGAAAGTCCGGTAATTACAATAAATTTATTCCTTGGTATTTTAAGGTCAATATTCTTGAGGTTATGAACTTTTGCACCTTTTATTATTATAAATGATTTATCTTTGTTTTTTTCAGCCATCAATCTATCCTTACATTTATTGAAAAGGCAAACTTATGGAATTTAATTAAAATGGGAAATGTTTTATTAAAAACCGGGTTTTTAAAATGATAATTTCATTGCTATACAGTATAAAAATTAAGCAATTCAATAATTTTTCAATTGTAATTTTTCAATAAAATTTTTTCACCTCAGTTACATATATAGGCATATATTATTGTTTTGTTTAACAAATTTTAAGATTCTTTAACCTGTGTTTAACATACCGTAAGGAATTATTTTATTTCTTTACATTTCAAAACAGTTTAAATTATGAGTCTCCTTATTTAAGTTTTTTCCCTGAATTTAGGGATTTGTCAAGTGTTAATAATTATTAAATTGAGGTACTCATAAAGAAATTGAGATTATTCATAAAACAAATTTGGCTGTTTATTACAGTTTTATAATATTTGTACCATAAGTTTTAATATTAACTAAAAAAAATTGCCTATAGATTAGATTTCTACCCTAACCAAAATGTGAATAAAAATGGTATCTAATCAAAAGAAAGATTATGAATTGGTAAAGCAATTCATTGATGGTGATCAGAATAGTATTGAAACATTAATCAGCCGTCATAAAGACAGGGTCTTCACCTACATTGTCCTAATTGTTAAAGACACACAATTAGCAGAGGATATTTTTCAGGACACTTTCATTAAAGTAATCAAATCTCTCCGCAGGGGAAAATATCAGGAAAAAGGAATATTTGTATCCTGGGTAATAAGGATTGCACATAACCTGATAATTGACTATTTCCGTAAATCAAAACATTTGAAAACCTATTCAAGTGAAGATGGTGAGATGGATGTATTTAATTCTAAAAAGCTAGCTGAGGATAATATTGAGGATTTATTGATTACTGATCAGATAGCAACTGATGTAAGAAAGCTGGTTGACATGTTACCCCAGGAACAAAAAGAGGTGATTTTGTTAAGACATTATGGTGGTTTAAGTTTCAAGGAAATTTCTGAACAAACTGGTGTTAGTATTAATACAGCACTTGGAAGAATGCGTTACGCATTAATTAATTTACGGAAACTAATTGAAACGCATAATATAAGCCTTACTCGTTTATAATTTTATTTTCTATTAGTTAAGGAAGGCCGATAAAGAAATGATTATATCGGTTTATAAATCAAATTTATATATGGCTTTGCATTATTTATTAATGCAAAGCTTTTTTTTTATCGTTCATCAAGGGAATATTTTTTTTAATCAAATAATTGAAATCAATAATAAAAATTATTTTATTGCGTTTTCATTAAAAACAACTATAATATTAATTTGCCTATGAAGGAACTCTACTCATTATTATTCTCTTTGGATAATACAAAAAAGGAACAGAATTTCGTAATGGATATTAATGAAATTACGAATTTAAAAAGTGAAAAGAATCAAAAAGTTAAAATTTATTTAGATCAGGCAATTATTTCACCTAGAAAAATAATTGTAGATGAATTATTTGAACTGATCCGGACACATAAAATTTAATAAAGATTGATTAGGAAAGGGTCTTGCATATTATAATGTAAGGCCCTTTTTTTTTGTGAAAAGTCGAATTAAATTTAAAAAGCACTAAAAGGAGAACTATAAAAAGAATTCATCGGTCGAAAAGGGTTAGTGTAGGAATTATAACCATATGGTGAATTTAAATTATGACCTGAAAGTTGTAAACCTATTCTAAAATTTTCATTAATTTTATATTCAGCATTAAAGTTCATAACATATTCACTTTTTTTACTGCCCAGATCCACTCCATATGGATTTTTATTCATTCCATATAAAATCTCACCACTTATTCTTAGTTTTTCAGTAGCCTGATAATTAATTTTATTAAAAAGATAAGATCGGGTAAAGTTTGAGACACCCCTGGAAGAGCCAGTTTCATTTGTATAAGCCGGATTACTGGAGTTAATCAACAAAACCCCTGTTGCAAATTGTAATCTAGGTGTAAAATTATAATTTATTTGCGGTGCAGTAAAAAAATCAACAGAAGTACCAAAAGTTGAACTGGTGGAAATACTGGATCCAAGTTCAATGTTATAACTTAATTTTGAAGCTTTTTCAATATCTTGGTTTTCAGCATTATTTACTTTAGTAGTTGTTTGATTCTCAATAAAATTTGCCGGATCATAGTCATCTCCTTCTTCATTTTGGGCAAATAAATTAGAAGTTCCGAAAATAAGTAGTGATAGGAGAAAATATTTTGCAATATTCATAACAAAACAATTTAATAATTTTACTTGCTTTATTTTACTTACCATAATAATATTTCTATTTTATAATTTTAATGAAAACGTAATTATGGATGGTTCACATTAATCAAATTTAATTCGAATACAAATATAAAAAAACCTTTTGATAATTGGATTAAATATTAGTAAACCCAATGTTAAAAAAACTAAATTACTAAAATATAGACTATTGGTATGTTGATATCTTCTTTTTGGTATGATAACTCATACATTTGTCGTTAAGAATATTTTGATAATTGTTAATATTTGTAATCATTTATATAATAATACATTACATAAAATATTTGATTAATTTTTGAATTACTGACATGTTAATAATTTTATTTTTGAATTAATGTATGAATTGAAAAAGTTTCTTACTTTAGCCTGTATAATAAAATAATTTGTATTTAACATGAACCCCTTATTAAGCAATCAAAAGCTGTTTGTATTAAGAACAATTAACGTAAAAAATCCAAAGGAAAATAAACTTGTTATCATTAATGAGTTTGAAGGTTTTACGAATTTTGTAGAAAATGAATTGGCAGTTAAGATTTTTGGTCAGAAAGAAGAGTCTAGGAGTGAACGGATTCAGTATGCACGTGATTTGTTAATCAGTCTTATTGGTAAGGATGAGTTTTTGCGCCTAAAAAAAATATTTGATAATGACCCTACTCAGCTAAATAGCATTATGTTACATAGTGTTTTGAGTAAAACGGAGGTGGTTTTGTTCAAGTTAATTGCCAAAGGATTTAAACAATTTGAAATTGCTGAGCTACTGGAATGGTCTGTCGGAAAAGTTCAGTATCATAAAAAGCAGATTTACCAAAAAATGAATTTTAATGGTACATCAGATTTATTAGAATATGCCAATAAGAACAGGTTGGTATAACTCTGGTATTATATTAAAAATTTGTTTTTCTTAATTGTTTTATTCCCTTTAATTTATTTTGAGGCATAGTGTAAGATGGGAAAAAGATTATTTGTTGCTGTTAAAATAAGAGCATCGAATCAGCTTATATCTGTTTATAAAAGCTTACAAGAGAAATTAATAATCGACAGAATTAAGTGGGTTGAATATGATAACTTTCATTTAACCCTAAAGTTTCTGGGTGATACAGATGAACAATTACTTCCTGAAATTATTTCTAAAATTGAAAATTTGCTTAAACGTTTCAATCAGTTTAAAATAACTTTATTGGGATTTGGACGATTTTTAAAAAAGAAACACACAAAGGTTATTTGGCTTGGAGTAGAAGATCCTAATAAATTGCTATCCTTGCTTGCAGTTAAATTGAATAATAATCTAAAAGGTCTTGGATTTAAAATTGAACAAAAAGAGTTTAAGCCACATTTAACACTGGGAAGGGTAAAGTATATCCAAGACGAGAAGATTTTAAGTGATTTTATTAGGTTTCATTCTAATAAACAATATCAAGAAATAATCATCGATGAAATAATACTTTTTGAAAGTATCCTAACAAGTAAGGGACCAATTTATAATAAACTTAAGATATTCAAATTGTCGGGATAATTCATAAATTAATTGAAGTATTAACAGGACGGACTCTTCTATTTATCTTATCAAAGAACTGGATTATCAAATATTGCTTGGTATGTGTCTATATTATGGCTATTTTTAGATAATTTTTATTTAAAAATATAGTTATATAAGTAAATATGTAAAATTATATCAAATGAAGAAATTAACTGTTATCCTCATTTTTAGTGTTATTTGGTTTAATGTTCTGTCGCAAGAAACCGGTTGTATTTCTGGTGATTGCGATAATGGTTATGGAACCTGGGTTTATAAAAGTGGGGCTAAATATATAGGTTATTTTTCAAAAATGAAATTTCATGGCCAGGGTACATTTTATTACGCAAATGGCGATATTTATAAAGGTTATTTTACTAATGATAAATACAATGGATTTGGTGTTTATTTAAATAAGGCTACAGGTGATAAATATACGGGCTATTGGAAAAATGAAAAAAGAAATGGCCAGGGTACGATTGTTTTTGGTAACAAAAGTAAATGGGCTGGTGAAAAATATAAAGGAAACTGGAGGAATAATGCAAGAGATGGTTGGGGTACTTATTATTATAAAAATGGAGATAAGTACGTTGGAAGATGGAAATTTAATAAACTAAATGGTGAAGGAACCTATTTTCATTCCGGTGGCAAAGTTGAAAAAGCTTATTGGGCAAATGGTAAAAGGTATTCAAAAAATTCAATCAAAAAAGGCTGTATTTCTGGTGATTGCGATAATGGATATGGTACGTATGTGTTTAAAACAGGTGAAAAATATGCCGGGTATTGGAAAAACATGAAACGTAATGGAAAAGGTATTAACTATTTTGTTGATGGTGAATGGTATAAAGGCGACTGGGTAAATGATCAAAGGCATGGCAAGGGAACAAATTATTCAACAAATGGTGATTTGTATGAAGGTCAATGGAAAGGTAGTGCAAGACATGGTTTTGGCGTTTTAACAAAAGTAAACGGTGAAATTAAAAAGGGCTTATGGGAATATGGCAGATATGTTGGAACAGGAAATAATAATTACGGTTGTATTTCTGGAAATTGTGATAATGGTTATGGTGTTTATAATTGGCGGACAGGTGAAAAATATGCAGGTTACTGGAAAAACAAGAAGAAACATGGTAAAGGAACAAATTATTGGAAATCTGGTGATAAATATGTAGGAAAATGGTCCGATAACTTACAGAATGGATATGGAAAATACACATATGCCAATGGAAAAATTCAGGAAGGGTTTTTCCGGCAAGGGAAGTATATTGGCAAAAAAGTTAGTAAATCAGGTTGTGTTTCAGGGAATTGCAATAATGGTTTTGGAACTTATATTTTGGTTAATGGTGACCGGTATATTGGTACATTTAGTAATGGCCAATACAATGGACAGGGAACTTATTCCATGGTAAACGGTAATCAATACTGTGGTGAGTTTTCTAATAATCTTTACCACGGTGCCGGAACATTCACTTTCGCAAATAAAAAAGGAGAATATATAGGTGAATTTGCTTATGGTAAGTATGATGGCAAGGGAACTTTTTATTTTTCTGATGGCCGCACGAGGGCAGGTATTTGGAAACAAGGCAAATTTGTTGGTGAACCTAAATCTGATTTCAAAGTACCGGTTATAACATGGGTAGATCCTCTTCAGTCAGTAATAAATACCACCAGTGCTGATGTGAAAATTAAGCTATGCATTAAGTCTAAAGATGCCATTGAGTATATAAAGGTTTATAATAATGATTCAATAACATTAAGTAATGCAGTACGTGGATATAATGTAGTTGATGAATCTTGCGACCATACTGTTAATAAAATGATCAAACTAAAACCCGGGTCAAATAAAATAAAAGTGGTCACCAAAAATATTGCCGGTGTGGTAAGTTCTCAAATAAAAACATTTAATTATGATGCCGGTTCTAATGCCTATAAAAAAAGATTTGCTTTAATAATTGGTAATTCAAAATATAATATGGGTCCTTTAAGAAACCCTGAAAATGATGCGAATGCTATGGCTGCAAAATTAAAGAAAATGGGTTTTGATGTAATGATTTATACAGACCTGTCTCAAGAGAATATGAAAAAAAGGATAAGAGAGTTTGGTAATAAAATAACGGAAAGCAAAGGTGTAGGGTTATTCTTTTTTGCAGGTCATGGGTTACAGGTTGGCGGTGAAAACTATGTAGTACCTGTTGATGCTCATATTAGTAATTTGCAGGATATTGAAGAAGAAGCTGTTAACTTAAGTAGAATTACTGGTGAAATGGCTTATGCTAAAAATGACTTGAATATTATCATTTTGGATGCATGCAGGAACAATCCATTTGAAGGTTCGGATGAAGGAGGTGGAAAGGGTTTGGCAAGTGCAGCTGCCCCATCCGGTACATTTATTGCTTTTGCTACTGCCCCGGGTTCAGTTGCTGCTGATGGAACCGGAAATAATGGACTTTATACACAGGAGTTATTGAAAGCATTAGGCCAACAAGGTTTAAAAATTGAAGATGTATTTAAAGAAGTACGTCGTAATGTTTATAAAAAATCAAATAGGCAGCAAACCCCTTGGGAGAATTCATCTATATTTGATGACTTTTATTTTAATAAATAGTCTCTGCAAGAAATCGCCAAATACTACGTTACTCTCGTCTTAATTGTTAGTCATTTACAAAAGGTAAACTCCTGAAAATTAAGACTTCGGAAGCCTTGTCTTTGACTATTTCTTCTCAGAGACAAATGGAAAATAAATGGTTTAAGTGCAAACATTAAGTAACATTGTAATGATATTTTGCTAAACTGTATATTGTTGAATTGCTTTATTGTTATGGAAAACAAATATTTAAAATTGAATGATATAACTGCTTATAAAATTTACAAATGAAAAACTGAAATATTAAGGTAACTTAAACAATATATCAATATAACAATTTAACAATTTAACAATTTAACAATATCGTATTATGAAAAATATATCCTTAACTTTTTTATTAGCTTTATTAAGCTCTTTTTTTGTATTTGCACAAGTTGAAGATAATCAGGGAACTGGTCTAAATTTTAATGATGAACAGTATGCGCAGGACTTGATGAAAGCTCCACTAACAAGGAGTTTATATGGTTCCAGTTTACCTTCTTCTTCGTCATTGAAAAAATGGGCTCCTACACCAAAAAGTCAAGGGCAGTTTGGGACTTGTGTTGGTTGGTCATCAGCATTTTGTGCCTTTACCATACTTGAAGCCAAAAAGAATGGATGGACTGATAAAACGACTATTGATGCAAATACATTTTCGCCGGGCTTTATATATAAACAAATTAAAATGTCATCTGACTTAACCTGTAAAATAGGCTCTTCAATTAGTGACGCAATGGAAATAATGAAGACCAAAGGTGTTGCTAAATATAAAGATATGGAAATGAATTGTCCGGCATCAATACCTTTTGATTTATTTACAAAGGCTTCAAAATATAAAATTCAGGCCTATGCAAAATTGTTTGGATTGTATGATTCAGAGAATTTTAAAATTGAATCGGTGAAAAAGAGTTTATCTCAACATAAACCAGTAGTTATTGGTATGAAATGCCCAAGTTCATTTAATAAGGCGAAAAATTACTGGATTCCTACGGAAAACCCAGCAGGAAATTTTGGCGGACATGCCATGTGTGTTATTGGTTATGATGATAATAAGTATGGCGGTTCATTTGAAATTCAGAATAGCTGGGGTACCTGGTGGGGAAATAGTGGTTACATCTGGATAAAGTATGATGATTTTAAAAAATGGGTGAAATATGCTTATGAGATGGTTGAAACACCGAAGAAAAGCTCAGGTAAAACTATTGATCTTGCCGGAAAAATTAAAATGATACAATCAAACGGAAAAACCATGAATGCCAGGTTTACAGGCCATCATTATAAAATGAATGATGCTTATAAATCAGGGACAAAATTCAGGATTTATATTTCGAATAACGAACCTGCTTTTGTGTATGCCTTTGGTTCAGATGCTACCTTAAAAGTTTTCGAAATTTTCCCTCATAAACCTAATATTAGCCCGGTTTTAAATTACAAACAAAACGATGTGGCAATACCTGATGAAAAACACTATATTGAAATGGACAATACAGTTGGAACTGATTATTTATGTGTAATTTATTCCTTGAAACCAATTGATATAAAGCAGGTTCACAGAGATATTGAACGTACATCCGGAAGTTTTGTATCACGAGTTAGAACTGTAATGGCGGATAAATTGGTTAAAAATCAGAATATTAATTTTCAGGGCAATACTGTTTCATTTAAGGCAAAAAGCAAGGGTAAATCTGCTGTTGCTTTGATTATTGAGACTAAGCATGTGCGGTAAGCCTTTGAATTTGTTTTGGCTCTGGCTTAAAATAACTGTGATACGTAAAATTATTTGTTTCTTATTAATTTACAGGTAATTAGCCCTTCGGCTAGCTCAGGCTAAAAAATTGGTAATTGGTAATTAAAATGAATATCTATTTTTTTAATTGCTAATTACCAGGACTCTAGTTATTTACAAAAACAAACTATACAGAAAAAAATATCCCTGATAATTTAAATTAGAGCGTAAATATACCTCTATTTGAAAAACATACCGGAACCTATTATATTGTCGTATCCCCGCCAATCTGGTTTCCACCAGTGGCGGGTAACATCTTTATTGTCTAGATTATCAACATATAAATTAATGCGGATAGATTCCCAATTTTTAGATTGTTTTTCTTTAATATATGCAATTGG
>JBDLJL010000121.1:0-15818 GCA_039714415.1 Bacteroidota bacterium | reverse complement strand
AAAAAAGCCTCCCACTTGCGTGAAAGGCTTTCTCTTGTGGGCCCACAAGGGCTTGAACCTTGGACTCCCTGATTATGAGTCAGGTGCTCTAACCAACTGAGCTATGGGCCCTGAAATAAACTAATTTCGGACTGCAAAAGTAAATATATTTTTAAAATATCTAAACTTTTTTGAAAAAATCTTAACAATTGATCAAATAAAAATTATTAGTCCTAATATTTCTCAGTAAATTAATATAGATTTAGTATCTTCGAAAACTTAATATAACTACTGATAATGAGCAATGTACTACAAAATATAGATAATATTATTTTTGACCTGGGGGGAGTAATTTTAGAAATTGATATAGATATAATAAAAAAAGGTTTTATGAGCCTTGGTTTTAGTGATTTAGAATCAAGTTTTGAACTATTTAAACACAACAAAATATTTGAACAGTTTGAAAAAGGACAAATTGAACCGCAGGTTATGCGTAATGAGATTAGAAAAGCCTGTCCTAATCCATTTTCGGATAAACAGTTTGATGAAATTTGGAATTCTGTTATACTTAATTATCCAGAAGAAAATATTCAATTATTAAAAGAATTACATGAAAAGTACACAACATTCCTGTTAAGTAATACAAACCAGATACACTGTGATTTTTATACTGAAATGCTTAATGAAAAGTTTGGTATAGAAAAGCTTGACCTGCTTTTTAATAAAGCCTATTATTCACATACCTCAGGCATGAGAAAACCTGATACAGAATTCTTTAAGCTTGTACTTCATGAAAATAGTCTAAAGCCTGAAAAAACGCTGTTTATTGATGATTCCAAAGAAAATATCGAGGCAGCAAAATCATTGGGAATAAAAACCATTCATTTGAATGACTTCAAATTAACAGATGCAATAAAACTGAACTAATCTTGTTAAAACCCGGTGAACCCTATTAAACAGAACAGATAGAATCAAAAAGGCTGTATCATTTTTGAATTACGAGTTACGAGTTGCTGATCTGGCTTGCAACTCATAACCTGCAACCTATTTTTTCTAATTTTTTTGTGGTTTCATTTGATTTTTTACCAGGTCTTTATGTTTTAGTCGGTTATTGTATATATCAACCGCCAAATATAATGCCTGTCTAAAAGATTCAGGTGTTGCTTTACCTTTTCCTGCCAAATCATAAGCCGTACCATGGGCCGGTGATGTTCTTACTACGGGCAAACCCGCTGTATAATTTACGCCTTCTGAAAAAACCAGTGACTTAAAAGGTGCCAAACCCTGATCATGATACATCGCCAAAACCGCATCAAATTTGGCATAATCATCAGAACCAAACAAGCCATCAGCCGGATATGGTCCCAAAGCCATTATATTCTCATTTCTCGCCTCCTTAATAGCCGGTTCAATAATTTCCTGCTCTTCCTTTCCAATTAAACCTTTATCACCTGCATGAGGATTTAAACCTAATACCCCAATTTTGGGGTTTGTAATGGCAAAATCTTCGATTAAAGATTTATTTAAAATACGCAATTTATTAAGTATTGCATCCTTGGTTATTGCTTCAGCAACATCTTTTAATGGAATATGCCCTGTAACTACACCAACCTTAAGGTTTTCACTGACCATCAACATGAGAACCTCATTAACCTTGAATTTATTTTTAAGGTATTCTGTATGTCCCGGGAAATTAAATCCTTTCAACTGGATATTATTTTTATTTATAGGCCCGGTTACCAAAATATCAATTTCCCCTGCTTTAATATCTTCAATTACTTTTTCAAGTGACATGTATGATGCTTCACCGGCCATTGATGTTGATTTCCCCAGTTCCACCCTTATATTATCATCAAGGCAATTAATAATATTAGCCCTTTTATGATTTGCATCCGTAGGCGACTTTATATTGTTCATGCTAAAATTGCTGATGTTTAACGCCTTACGGTGATAAGCTACAATTTTAGATGAACCATATAATATGGGTGTGAATAAATCAAATAAGCGATTATCCATAAGTGATTTTATAATCACCTCATAGCTAATTCCGTTTATATCACCCTGACTTATCCCTATCTTTAGTCTTTTCTTAGTTCCTTTATGTTGTATATCCATTTGGTATTTATTAATAGTTCTTTATAAAATCAAACAATAGCCGGGTTCCAATTCCTGTACCACCCGTTGTTAAATAATGTACATCTTTATCTACATAGGATGGGCCGGCAATATCAAGATGAATCCATGGGTAATCAACAAAATATTCAAGGAATTTACCGGCTGTAATTGCACCCGCAACTCTTCCACCAATATTTTTCATATCTGCTATATTTGACTTCAATAATTCTTTATAATCATCCCAGAATGGAAACCGTACAATTCTTTCTGATGTCCTTTCCCCACTTTTTGTTAAATTACTAAACGTATCCTCTTTTGCATTTCCCATTGCAACAATACCATAATGTCCAATTGCAAATGCTGCAGCCCCGGTTAATGTAGCCAGATCAAAAACCAATTCCGGCTCATATTTTTTTGCATAACTTAAAGCATCTGCCAAAATCATACGACCTTCGGCATCGGTATTTAAAACTTCAACGGTTTTGCCGTTATGCATGGTAATAACATCACCGGGAACATAAGCATCGGGACCTATGGCATTATCCGTAACGGGAATTAAACCAATTACTTTTACTGGTAGTTTTGCTTTTGATATAGCAGCAATTGTAGCTGCCACAATTGCTGCCCCACCCATATCCAATTTCATATGATCCATGCTGTCAGCCGTAGGTTTTAAGCTATATCCACCTGTATCAAATACAATCCCTTTCCCAACAAGAACAATTGGCTTTTTATTTTTTACATTTTCAGGTTCCCAGCTTAATATCATAAACCGTGGTGGAATTTTACTGCCCTTATTAACAGCCAATACTCCACCCATTTTTAAACTTTCAATTTGTCTTTTTTCAAGCACATCAAGCTTAAATCCAGACTCCTCACTTAAAGCCCGCACTTCTTTAACCATCTGTTCTGTATCTAAAAAAGAATGTGGTTCATTAACTAATGTCCGGGCACAATAAACAGTTTCTGTCAAGATGTTCAGCTCATTTATATCATCTTCCTTCAAGTCATTGTTTACAATATAAATTGATTTTAAAGAATTTTTTTTCTTCTCTTTATCTTCAAAATACTTAAGGAACTGGTAGTGACTTAAAGCCAACCCTTCCGCATAAGCTAATTGCAAGTTTTTATTGTTGCCTGTTTCAATAATCTGAATTTGTTCTGTTTTATTTTGGTTCAAATAACTTTTAAGTTTTGCAGCAGACCTTCGAAGCTCTTCCTTTTTTTGATTTTCATCTTCTTTTTCGGGTAGCATCTGCACAAAAACCCATCTTTTATACTGGTTAACAGGAATTAATTTTTCTTTGTTTTCATGGGCTTTTTTTATGTAAGCAAGTTCTCCATCAGTTAATTGGAACTCTTTTAATTTGGCCGGGGTATCAGTTAATACGAGTAACGCTTCGTTTTCTTTAACAGAAGCCCGTTTTGATATATTTATTGACATTATATTAGTATTTTAGTTGATGAAATTGTAAACAGCGAAAATATTAAATAAAAGCCTTTTATCTAAATTTTTGAACAATATAAACTTCAAATGGTTAAATTGTTAAAATTGTTAAAATTGTTCTATGTACTGATATCCCTTAATACAACAATAAGAGTAAATGGTTAAACGATTGTTGGTATTAAATAAATCATGAAAAAATTTATGTAAGTTTGCCGATTAGATTTAGTAATATCAAGTCAGACATAATCTTAAGGGTCAGGCCAATTAACTAATTACTAATCACCAGTTAACTAATTACTAAAATAAATGAACTATAACAATATTTTTAAAAAAGCGCTTGATTTAGATTTTTTAAGCATTGATGAAGGAATGTACCTTTACGAAAAAGTACCTGTTTCTGATTTAATGTGGTTAGCTAACGAAGTTAAGAAAAAAATACATGGGGAAAACAGCAACAAGGTAGGCTGGATTATTGATCGAAATGTTAATATTACCAATGTTTGTATTGCTCAATGTAAATTTTGTAATTTTTACCGCCGCCCTGGTGCTCCTGATACTTATATTACAAGTATTAAGGAATATAAAGAAAAAATTGAGGTGTTACTCAAATTTAATGGAAACCAATTATTATTACAAGGTGGCCTTCATCCGAAATTGGGTTTGGAGTTTTACTCGAAGCTATTTAACGATTTAAAATCTTTATATCCGGATTTAAAACTTCATGCCTTAGGACCTGCCGAAATAGCTCATATTGCAAGAATTGAAAAACAATCCTACAAATATATCCTGGAAAAATTAATTGATGCAGGTTTGGATAGTTTGCCGGGTGCAGGTGCAGAAATTCTTGTTGACAGGGTGCGTAAAATTGTTTCACGGGGTAAATGCAGTACTGATCAATGGCTTGATGTAATGCGCGAAGCACACAAATTAAATATGATTACCTCAGCAACCATGATGTTAGGGCATATTGAAACAAAAAGAGAGCGAATTGAGCATCTTATTCGTATCCGACAGGTTCAATCAGAAAAACCAAAAAATTCTCATGGTTTTATTTCTTTTATTCCCTGGCCTTTTATGGATGAGGGTACCCAACTCAATGTAGAGGATGGGGTTTATAACACAGTTAAATCTGAAGAGTATATCCGCACCATTGCACTAAGCAGAATTATGTTGCCAAATATTAAAAATATCCAGGCTTCATGGTTAACGGTTGGTGAAGAAACAGGTAAGATTTGCCTGCATGCAGGTGCTAATGACTTTGGTTCCATTATGATTGAAGAAAATGTAGTTTCCGTAGCCGGGGCCACACAACAATTTGATGCAGAAGGTATTCAAAAAGCAATTATAGATGCCGGTTTTATTCCTTTTCTACGAGATCAAACCTATAAACTTGCAAAAAATGCAGAAAAAGTTTCAATTGTGGCCTAAATAGTTCTACTTGGCAAATTCTTTGTTTAAAGATAATAAATTTATCTTAAGGAATATTTTTATATCCGAAGATGTAAAGTATATTTGTAATCCTGATTGATAAATTTTTGGGAGTTGTGAAAAGTTTTTTAACTTTATTTGCTTAAAAATCATTTAGGTACAATGAAAATACGCGTAAAAATATTCTTATTTATCTTTATAACATCATTAATTGTTTTTGCTATAATAATTGGACTTATTGTGTTCAGGTACCGTAACGATGCTTTGAAAGAAGCAGAAAGACTAGCAGATTCATACGCTTCCCGAGCAGCCCAATCAGTTAAATCAACATTAGAAAAAGATTTAGGCGTTACCCAAACACTTTCCAAGGCTTTCCAAGGCTATAATAGAGTCCCCGAAAGAATAAGACAATCCATTTATCAGGATATTTTGGGAAATGTGCTAAAAGGTAACCCTGAATATTTAGCAGTATGGATGTCCTGGGAATTGCGCTTTATTGATCCAAATTATAAAATACCATATGGGCGTCAACGAACCGTAGTGATAAAAGAATCGGGGAATCTGAAGCTTATTGTAGATACGGTTGAAATTGATGGGGATATTCCTGGAAGTATATATCACAATCAAAAAATTTCGATGAAGGATTTGTTAACCAATCCATACTTTTATTCTCCGGAAGAAGGTGGTGATTCAATACTTGAAACAAGTGTAGCTGCACCAATAATAAAAGATGGTGAGTTTGCCGGGGTTACAGGTATAGACATAACCTTATCCCGCTTTCAAAATATGACAGATCAAATTAGTCCTTTTGAGAATAGTTACGCTTTCTTGCTGGCAAACAATGGAACCATAATTTCTTTTCCGGAAGAAAAAAATGCCGGCGATAATTTAATTAAGGTCTTTCCTGAATTTACAAAACATGAAGTAATGGAAAAGATCAGGGAGGGAAAAGCATTCTCTTTTGAATATGAGGATAGTACAGCATATTCAAACTATGTGTCTTTCGCACCTGTTAAAGTTGGCAATACAAATACACCATGGTCAATTTGCCTTATTGCACCCACTAAAAAAGTTGATGAAGAAGCTATTGCTAATTTTAACGAATCTTTAGGAATTGGTTTGTTTGGCCTACTTATTTTCTCACTAATAACTCTAATTATTGCGCAACGAATTACACTTCCTTTAAAACAATCAACTTCCATTTTAAAAGATCTGGACAAAGGCATAATTGACTTCTCTAAAAAAGTAAGTGCCCGTTCTAATGATGAGTTGGCGGAAATGGCAAGATCATTAAACCAACTAATGACGACCTTAAACGAAACAGCGAACTTTGCCAAAAAAATTGGTCAAGGCGATTTTACCGCAGGTTACAAAGCACTAAGCGATAAAGATGTACTTGGAAATGCCTTGATTGATATGAAAAATAACTTACAGAAAGCTCAGGAACAAGAAGACATTCGAATTCTGGAACAAAAGAAGCTAAGCTGGGCACAGGAGGGTATCAGTGAACTTGGTGATGTTTTACGAAAGAGTACAGAAAACCTGGAAGAATATCTTTTTAATATTATAAGTAAGGTAGTAAATTATTTGAAAGCTGAGCAAGGAGGAATATTCCTGCTTAATGATGATGATCCGGAAAAACCTTTCCTTGAGCTACGTACTGCTTTTGCCTACGACCATAAAAAAGTACTTAAGGCTAATATTGAGATTGGTGAAAGTCTTGTAGGCAGATGTTTTCAGGAAAAAGAACTAATTCACCTAACAAATTTACCTGATGGTTACACATTCATATCATCCGGTTTAGGTGGGCACGATCCTAAGAGCTTATTATTATTACCATTAATGTTTGAGAATGAAACCTTTGGTGTAATTGAAATAGCATCTCTACATACTTTTGCAGATTTTGAAATTGATTTTTTACGAAGCATTGGTGAACGGATTGCCTCATCAATTTCAGCAGCAAGCAGAAACTTAAAAACAAAAGATTTACTGGAAAAATACCAAATCCAGTCAGAAGAAATTCAACAAAGAGAACAGGCAATACAAGAAAACCTGATCGAACTTCAAAAAGTACAAAAAGAAGCATCAATGAAAGAAACGGAAACAGAAGGGGTTATAGATGCTTTGACAGAAATGGGTTCCGTTGTTTGGTATGATATGAATGGTACTATATTAAAAATTAAAGATCCTAATATATATGATGCCGGCCTTACAGAAGTTGAAATGATTGGTCATAATCAAAATGAATTTGCTCCCGAGGCAAAAGAAGATCCGGAAAATTATAAAAAATTCTGGAATGATCTTAGAGCAGGTTTCTCACGAAAACGATTATTTAAAACAGAAACAGAGAAAGGAACTCTCTGGATATCCGAAATTTATACACCTATAAAAGATCCTAAAGGAAAACCATACAAGGTAATAAACATTGGATTTAATATTTCAGAACAAAAAACACTTGAAGAAAAAATCAATAAACTACAAAAAGAAATTGAGGAGTTGAAAAGTTAAGCTCAGAACTCATTTTGATTATAGGTCAGAAGTTCTGACTATGGACTTTGAACGTTTTAAGATGACAATATCTCTGCTTCTTAGCTCTTCACTTTTATCTTTATACTTTTGTTATTTGTCTTCTAAAAAACTGCCTTTGCTATATTATATATATTATCTGCTTTCCCCATAGTATAGTAATGCACAGAAGATACGTTATGTTTTATCAGTTCTTTTGATTGTTCTATTGCCCATTCAACTCCAACCTGCCGGACATCGTAATTCGTTTTGCATTTGCGTACTTCAGCTGCTAATATTTCAGGTATATCGATTTGAAAAGTTGATGGTAAAATATTAAGGTGCCGTTTTATAGAAATTGGCTTTATTCCAGGTATAATTGGAACATTAATATCATTTTGTCTGCAAAGATCAACAAAGTCAAAATATTTTTGATTGTCAAAAAACATTTGGGTAACAATGTATTCAGCTCCGGCATCTATTTTCTTTTTCAGATAATTTAAATCCGTTTGAATATTCGGTGCTTCAAAATGCTTTTCAGGATATCCAGCAACACCAAAAGAAAAATCCATTTTTGTAGTGTTTTCCAACTCTTCATCTAAATATATGCCCCCGTTAAGTTTTTTAATTTGTTTTATTAAATCCAAAGCATATGAATGTCCATCTTCCTCTGGTTTAAATTCTCTATCAGCACTTAAAGGATCGCCTCTTAAAACTAATAAGTTTCTTATACCAAGAAAATGGAGGTCTATTAAAGCGTTTTCTGTTTCTTCCCGGCTAAATCCCCCACAGATAATATGGGGTACTACATTTACATCCCTGTACTTATATTTTATAGCTGCTGCAATAGCAACAGTTCCAGGGCGCTTATGAACTGTTTTTTGTTCCAGTAAACCTGATTTATGCCTTTTGTATACTACTTCTTCCCTATGGTAAGTAATGTTTAAATATTTAGGTTTAAATTCCATCAAAGGATCTATAACCTCATAAATCAAATTAATATCTTTTCCTTTTAAAGGTGGTAGTATTTCAAATGAAAACAATGTTTTCTCTGATTGCTCAATATGGTCAATTACTTTATATGGCATATTTGTTATAAAAAATATCAAAGATAATGGTTTTATTTATTTGATAGATTATTAACTTCATTTTAACAACAATAATTACCAAAATTGTTTTATATTATTTAAATTTACACGGAAGAATTAAACCTATACCTCAACCGAACCCAAATCCTAACTTTTATAAAAAATATAACTATGCGCAAAATTGTTTTCCTTTCACTTTTCCTGATTTTTTCAAATCACCTAACCGCTCAGGAAATAAGCCAATGGAGGGGTAAAAATCGCGATGGTAAATATCATGAAACGGGCCTATTAAAAAAGTGGCCAACTTTAGGTCCAAAACTTCTTTGGCATTACGATAAATTGGGTGATGGGCATGCTTCTGCAGCAGTAACAAAAAATAAAGTTTACACTTCAGGAACCTCAGGCACAGATGGGTTTGTTATCGCATTTGACCATTCGGGAAAAACCCTTTGGAAAACCATTTATGGTAAAGAATGGATTGAAAGCTATGAAGGAGTAAGAACTACACCACTTATTTATAATGATAAATTATATGTAATGAGTGGTTATGGCAAAGTTGTTTGTATGAATGCAAATAATGGGAAAATAATCTGGGATGTTGAGCTACAAAAAGATTACGATGGAAGAAATATTGTTTGGGGTGTTACTGAAAACCTGCTTATTGATGGTGAAAAACTCATTTGTACACCCGGTGGAATATCGGCCAATGTTATTGCACTAAACAAAAACACAGGAAAACTCATCTGGAAAAGCAAAGGGAATGGTGAAAAAAGTGCCTATTGTTCACCTACATTAATAAAGCTTCAAAAACATAAAATAATAGTTACAATGACAGAAAGGAGTATCCTTGGAATTGATGCATCAAATGGGAAACTATTATGGAAACATCCTCAAACCAACCAGTATTCGGTTCATGCAAACACACCTTTGTATCGAGATGGTTATTTGTATTGTGTTAGTGGGTACGGAAAAGGTGGGGTTCAGTTGAAACTTTCATCAGATGGAAGTAATGTAAAGGAAGTATGGAGAAACAGCTCACTTGACACCAGAATGGGTGGGGTAGTATTAATTGGCAACCACTTATATGGTTCTGGTGATTATAGTAGAAAATGGGTTAGTTTAGATTGGAAAACAGGAAATGAACTAGATTCTTCCAGAGTATTAAAAAATGGAAATTTAATATATGCGGATGGAATGCTTTATTGCTATGATCAGGCAGGCTATGTGGCACTTGTTGAACCTAAAAAAGGGAGTTATAATTTAATCAGCAAGTTTAAAGTTCCCTATGGATATAAGCAACATTGGTCGCATTTGGTTATCTATAACAAAAGATTATATGTACGTCACGGAACGTCATTAATGGTGTATTACATAGGCAATTAACTATATATAAAATCAATAAAATTTATTTAGAATGAGACAAGCTTTTTTATTACTTAGCCTTTTATTATTAATTATTCAATCTTCGTTTTCACAAGTTCAAAGTGAATGGCGGGGAATTGGCAGAACAGGTGTTTACCAGGAAACAGGACTATTGGAAAAATGGCCAACCGAAGGTCCGGAACTATTATGGCATAATGATAGTTTAGCTCTTGGTCATTCATCAGTTGCTATAGCATACGAAACCATTTATGTAACTGGAAGAGCTGATTCAACTGAAGTGTTGTTTGCACTGGAGATGAACGGAAAACTGAAATGGAAAACTACTTATGGCAGGGCATGGACTGGTGGTTATCCAAACAGTAGAAGTACACCGACTATTGATGATAATAGAATTTATGTTTCAAGTGGTTTAGGAGATATTGCTTGTGTAAATGCCACAACAGGTAAAATAGAATGGTCTGCTGAAATTGGTGAAGAACATGGTGTAAAATTAGCCGGTTTTGGTTATGCAGAATCTTTATTAATTAAAGATGATATGCTTTTTGTTTCACCCATTGGCGAACAAACAAATATGATCGCTTTGAATAAAATTACCGGCGAAAAAATATGGCAAAGTAAAAGTCTGGGTGACTCAGCTGCGTATTGCTCGCCTATTTTAATAAAATATGCAGGATTAGAAATGGTAGTTAATGTTGGTAGTAGTGATATTTTTGCATTAAATGTTAATGATGGTAGTGTATTATGGAGTTTTAAATATTTTGAAGTAGATCCACCAGAACGAAACTGGAAACCAACAATGAATAGCACAACTCCTCTTTATAGTGATGGACATATTTATGTTAATAGTGGCTACAATCATGTTGGGGTTATGTTAAAACTTAATGCTGATGGAAAAGGTGTTGAATTACTTTGGAAAGATTCATTAATTGACACTCATCATGGCGGTGTTGTAAAGTTAGGTGATTACATTTTTGGTTCGAATTGGATAAATAATGGAAACGGAAATTGGTGCTGTATAGATTGGGAAACAGGTGAAAAAAACTATGAAACCAAATGGAATAACAAAGGTTCTATTATTGCAAATGATGGATTGCTTTATTGTTATGATGAAAAAAGAGGAAATATTGCTATAGTTAAACCAGATCCTGAAAAATTTGAACCAATTAGTTCATTTAAAATCCCTTATGGTAAAGGGCCGCATTGGTCACATCCTGTCATTAAAGATGGTATTTTATATGTGAGACATGGTAAAGTTTTAATGGCATATAACATTAAAGCAGATAAAAAATCATAAGATATTTTCGAATAAATATGTGAAAAAATGGTGATTAAATAAAACTACACACCTTATATGCTTATAAATATGTTCTTTAAACAAAACAAATGAAAAAAGCTCTATTGTTAACAACGATATTCCTAGTTTTATCATTACAATCATTTGCACAAAATTTTAGTCAGTGGCGTGGTATTAATAGAACCGGAGTATATTCTGATGAAAAAGGATTATTAAAAGAATGGCCTGAAAATGGACCCAAAATGTTATGGTTTCATGATAGTATCCCAAATGGATATTCTTCAGTATCTATTGTGAATAATACTATTTATTTAACGGGAATTGTGGATACTATGGATGTTGTATTAGCACTGGATATAACCGGCAAAGAGTTATGGCAAACCGCTTTTGGACGTGCCTGGGATGGTTCGTATCAAAATAGCCGGGCAACACCAACCATAGAAAAGAACAAAGTTTACGTTTCAAGCGGAAGAGGTGATATTGCTTGTTTAAATGCAGTAAACGGGGAAATTATCTGGTCGGTAAATGCCAGCGAAAAATATGGGGGAACCTTTGGGAGATGGGGCCTTGCAGAATCACTGTTAATTGATGAAAACAATGTTTTTTATACTCCTGGTGGAAATCAAACCACAATGATAGCCCTGGAAAAAAAAACAGGAAAATTAGTATGGAAATCTGAAAGTTTAAATGAAGGCCCTTCATATACTTCACCATTAATGATTAATAAAAATGGAAATAAAATTATTGTAAGTGTAACAGTTAATTACATAATAGGCGTCCAACCCCAAAATGGAAAAATACTTTGGAAATTTGACTTTGGAAAATATAAGGAAAGAAGAAACAATAATACAAATACTCCTGTTTACCACGATGATGGGCTTTTTGTAACAAGTGGATACAACCATTCAAGTGTAAAATTAAAATTAGCTGATGATTTAAGCTCTGTTTCTTTAATGTGGGTTGATACTGTTTTGGATATTCATCATGGCGGTGCTGTTAAGATCGGTGATTATATTTACGGATCGAATTGGGAGCACAACCGGATGGGTAAATGGGTTTGCCTTGATTGGAATACGGGTAAAGTAATGTACGAAACCGAATGGAAAAACAAAGGCTCTGTTATTTCGGCTGATGGAATGTTGTACTGCTCTGAAGAAAAAACAGGTTATATAGCTTTGGTAAAAGTAAACCCTAACAAATTTAAGGTGATCAGTTCATTCAAAATACCAAAAGGAACCGGCCCATATTGGGCACACCCTGTAATTAATAATGGGTTATTGTATGTAAGGCATGGCACTGCACTTATGGTTTATGATATTAAGAAAAAATAGTACATGTTCAAAAAACTGATTCTTAAAAATATAGTCCCTATAACAGTAGTAATTAGCTTCACTGTATTTATTTCATGGTTTTTACACGACCCGGTTAAAGATCTGACAGTTAGTGTCCCAGGATTAGACAACCGACCGGATAGTGTTTCTGGAGTCAGGGAAAAAGTGAAAATTGGTGAGAATTTCGAATCTTATTATACTGAAACATCTGAACTAAAGGATACCTGGACTCGTTTTCGCGGTGCAGATTATGACAATATCAAAAAAGCAAGTGTTAAACTCATAAACAAGTTTGGTAATGAAGGACCTAAAATACAATGGTCGGTTGAGCTGGGCGAAGGACATGCTGCACCGGTTGTATACAACGGAAAAGTATATTTGTTGGATTATATTGAGGATAAAAAATCGGATGTTTTAAGATGTTTTTCGTTGAAAAGTGGTAAAGAATTATGGCAGCGGGGCTATAAAATTCATGTAAAGCGTAATCATGGAATGTCACGAACCGTACCTGCTATAACTGAAAACTACATTGTTACCATAGGGCCAATGGGACATGTTATGTGTTCTAATCCAAAAAATGGTGATTTTTTATGGGGAATTAACCTCGAAAAAGATTATGCTACTGAAATTCCATTTTGGTATACCGGACAATGTCCATTAATTGATAATGATACAGCTATTATAGCACCGGGTGGTAAATCACTAATGATTGGGGTTGATTGCGCTACGGGAAAAATAATTTGGGAAACCCCCAACCCTGATAAATGGCAAATGTCACACTCTTCAATTATGCCCATGAATTTTGGAGGAAAAAAAATGTATGTATACGCTGCAATTGGGGGTATTTGTGGTATTTCAGCAGAAGGTGATGATAAAGGAAAGCTATTATGGAAAACAACTGAATTTGCACCTTCAGTAGTAGCTCCTTCACCACTTATTCTTGATAAAGGGAAAATACTGGTCATGGCAGGTTACGGTGCCGGAGCCATTTTAATTCAGTTAACAAAAGCAAATAATACATTTTCAGTTAAAACACTGGAAAAATATAAACCAAAAGGAGGTATTGCTTCAGAACAGCAAACCCCTATCCTATTTAATAAGCATATTTTCACTATTTTGCCAAAAGATGCAGGTTCTAAACGAAACCAATTTGTTTGTAGCAGTATAGATGATTGTACTAAAATATTATGGACAAGTGGAAAAACTGATCGCTTTGGTTTAGGACCTTATGTTGTTGCAGACGGTAAGTTTTTTATCCTTAAAGATGATGGTACATTAACTATTGCTAAAGCAAGCACTTCAAAATTTACAGTTTTAGACAAAAAAAGAATAATTGAAGGTCAGGATGCCTGGGGTCCAATTGCCATTGCTGATGGTTATTTACTAATGCGTGATTCTAAGAAGATGGTTTGTATTGATATACGTAAATAGTTAATTATGGCTCAGGGATTGATATTGTGTGATACTTATTATACCATGGTTTACAATAATTGACAGGTCATTGGTTATTAGTCATTCACCTGTAATTACCTAATCGTTTAATTAAGGCTGAAAGCCCTGTGTGATAATCATAGCATAAAATTCAGCACTGAATGGGCGAAAGCTTTGGGACATATAATCTACTAACTAAACGACAATGAATGACCAATATACCAATGATTAATTACCTGCTGATTTATTGATAAAAAACTAATTAATAACTCAAGCTTAAACTATAAAAAGAAGGTTCTAAACATATAATACCATGAAACAAAAATTAACTATAGGAATTGCTGTATCTCTGATCCTGGCTGTGCTAATAGTCATGTCCTACGATTTATTTATGGGAACCGAAGGGAAAAAAGATAATCAGTATGAATATGACTTAACAGAGCTAAAAAAAATTGATGAAAGCAAAATATGTTATTCTGAAATTCAGAAAATAGAGCCTGATGTAAAAAAATTATATGGAATTGCCATAGATGCTGAAGATAATATCTATATCACAACCGATAACAACGTTTTAATATATAATCAAAAGCTTGAACTAAGCCAAACAATAAAAACTAATAATAAAGCTCGCTGTATAACTATTGGTGCTGATGGCAGAATTTATCTGGGCATGAAAAATTATCTTACAATTTTGAATAAGGATGGAAGCTTAATTGAAAAATGGGACACCATAAACAAAGCTGCATATATTACCAGTATTGCTGTAAATGAATCGTCAGTATTTGTTGCTGATGCAGGCAATAAAGTTGTACACTATTTTAACAAAAAAGGTGAGTTGGTCAACCAGTTTGGTAAGAAAAATAAAGAAAAAGGAATTCCAGGCTTGTTTATTCCGAGCCCTTATTTTGATGTTCTCTTAGGGCGTGATGGTGAGTTATGGGCCATAAATACTGGGCGGCATTCATTTGAAGCTTATGATTTTGAAGGTAATTTAAAATCCTCATGGGCAAGAACATCCATGGACTTGGATGGATTTAGTGGTTGCTGCAATCCTTCCCATGTAGCCATGCTTTCAGACGGTTCATTTGTTACCAGTGAAAAAGGTATTGAAAGGGTGAAAATACATCTCCCTTCTGGGGATTTTAAATGTGTGGTAGCAGGGCCTGGTCAATTTGAAGAAGGAACAAAAGGTCTGGATTTAGCAGTGAATTCCAAAGACCAGATTTTTGTTTTGGATCCAAAAAAGGGAATGGTTAGGGTGTTTGAACAAACAAAGAATTAACCGTTACAAATATTCTCAGCAGTAAAAATTAATCCGGTTTTGTTCTAAATAGTTTAATTAATATATTGTCAAACAGGCTAAAAAGGTGATTTTTTATCATATAATATAAGTTATGATTATGTTAAACAGAAGAAGTTTTATCGAAAAATTAGTAAGAAGCTTTATTTTAGTAGTGCTGGCATCAGTAAGTGGTTTTTTGATTTTTAGAGAAGATGCGACTGATGAGGAAGCTTGTGATTTTGACTTTGTATGCAAAAACTGCAAAAAAAAGCAAAACTGTACCCTTCCGCAAGCGATTCAATACAAAAAAGAACATAAATCCTAAAATAAGGTGCCATGGATAGCAAAAAAGGGAAGAAAAAAATTGATCGTAGAGAGTTTATCAATAGTACTGTTCGTTTATCGGTAGGTATTGCTATTGGAAGTGTCGGCGGTGTTTTGTTAAGCAATACAACCACTGATGACATGGTTTGGCAGCTTGATCCGGCAAAATGTGTACAATGTGGGCGTTGTGCTACCAATTGTGTTCTGACAC
>JBDLJL010000120.1:0-15825 GCA_039714415.1 Bacteroidota bacterium | reverse complement strand
TGGCATTTTCAATTTGATCCTTCATAACTGATTCCTGTTCACCTTCAGCAGCACGTGGAATAGTCATACTTCCTACAATACTAAGAACAAGTATTGATATTGCTAAAGTCCATGTTGCCTTTTCAAGAAAATCAGCAGTTTTTCTTACACCCATAATTTGGTTTGACGATGAAAAATTCGAAACCAATCCGCCACCTTTTGAATTCTGAACCAAAACAATTAAGATCATTAAAACACTTGCAATGATCGTTAAAACAGCAATTAATGTATACATGATAATTATTTATTATTTTTGATTAAACTTTCCACTTTTTTTATTTGGATTGCAAAGTAAGTCTTTTTTTGTGGAAGTTTCAAAATTAATTTCCTGTAAACATTTAGAGCTTTGTCGTAATATTTTTGTTGAACAAATAAATCAGCCATTGCCTCAGTCATAAATTCCTCTTTCTCATCGGAACTTTTTTCCGACATATCCCCTTTTAATGTTGTCTCTTTATCAGTCATTCTTTCAAGAGAACCCGATTTGTTAATAAAATCGCCAATAAGATCTTTCGACTTTACAAATTTGGATACTTTTTCTTCAGTTTTTTCAATTTGGGTTTCAACTTCTTCCTCTTTAATTACAGTTGGTTCAATTGACTCTTCTATAATTTCTTCAAGCTTATTAATTGTTTCTTCTTTAACAGGTGGAGCATCTTCAACCTTTTCTTTTTCTTCTTTCTCAATTATTGATTCTTCTTTTATCTTTTGCTTTTTTGATGCTATTCTTTTCAACAAAGCATCAGCAGCACTTCCTTTTTCAAGCTTAGGTTCAATTTCTTCTTTAAGCTTCTCTTTCTCAACCGGTGCCTTTACTTCTTCTTTTTTCACTATTTCTTTAGGCTCTTCCACCTTAACTTCTTCCACTTTTTCCTGATCTACCTCAATCCTTTTTTCAGTGCTTTCCTGCTTATCAAATAGAGATTCTATTTTGCTCTTTATGGGTTCATCAGTTTTATCCTCCTTTTTTTCTTCTCTTTTCTTTTGGTGTTGATTAAACAGATCTTTCGCTGTAAGCGTTTTTCCTTCTTTTTTATCTACCTGTTTTTCTTCTATTTTTCCCTCAGCTAATTCCTTTTCTTCAACAATATTTATTGGAGACTCTTCTTTTGCTATTTCTTTTTGTTCAACCTTTACCTCAGGTATCTTTTCTTTTCCTTTAACCACACCCTCCGGTTCTACAATACGGTTCCTTTTTCGTTTACTGATATTTGTATTAATATCAATAGTTTCAGGGTTCTCCTCCGAGCTTATATTCATTTCCTTTTTAATAGCACGGATTTTAGAAAAAATGTCATTCATAACATCAGATTGTTTTCGCTCACTCCCCTTTCCCTTTTTAGCGACCGGAACTTTACTATCATCAGATAAACTTTTTCTTCTCTCAAATGGCTTCCTCTCTTCAACTACTTTTTTCTCTTCTACTATCTTTCTTTCTTCTTTTATTGGTACAGTTCTTTGTTCTTTTACGGTTTCTTTTCTTTCAATACGCGTGATTTTATCTTTAACCAATGGTTTTTCTTCCACCTTCCTTCGTTCTTTTTTTATCGGTTCAGTCTTTCGTTCTTTTACAATTTCTTTACGTTCAACATGTGTGATTTTATCTTTAACCAAAGGTTTTTTTTCTTTTGACACCTCATCTTTTTTAAGCACCGGCTGTTCTTTCCTCTCTGTTCTTTTAACTTTTTGTTCAAAAACGGGTTCTTTCTTATCAATATCAGGCTCCTCTACAATTGCAGGCTCCTTTTTTCGTGGCATTTTGTCTGGATCAGTTGTTTCATCAATTATGATTACATCCTTGTTTGGATCTACAAAAAAGTCCTGAACTATTTTTTTATGCCTTTTCTTAGAATTCGCATTAACCGTTATCCCTACATCCTCATTCGAAAGCGTTGTTTTTGTTTTTTTAATTTCCTCAGCTCTGAGTTTTGTTTCTGGTTTCTTAATTTCCTCGGCTCTGAGCTTTGTTTCTGGCTTTTTAGTTTCCTGTATTTTAACCTGAGGTTCTTTTTTAATCCGATTTATCTCAAGTTCAACATCTTTTTTGGTTTCTGTTTCTCTTTTAGACTCAACAGTTGTTCTTGTTATTTCAGGTTTAACTTCTTTTTTTATTTCCGGCTCCTTTTTTAATTCTGGGGCTGTTTTTTTTGTCTCAACTTTTATTTCTTTTATAGATTTTTCTTTATCTGCTTGTAAATCCTCTTTTTTCACTTCAGGTTTTACTTCCGCTATTTTTCTTTCCGTTCTTATTTCGGGGGGGGCATCCGTTCGGCTTGTCCTTTCTGTCCCACCTGTTCGTTCTCTTCTACTTGCCCGGTCCCTTCGAACCCTTTTTTTCACATCCTCTTTAGTTTCCTCTTCAACTCCGGGTTCTGCATTAATAAACTTAAACAATCTGATCTTATCAGGTATAAAACTACCAGATATGTTTAACTGGTCTTTAAATTTTTCTGATTTGGCAGTATGCATTGCCTTTAGCAAGAGCATATGCCCAGTTTGAAAATAAGGAAAATTTTCAATAAGTTTTTTTACCTCAGAAATAGTTTCTTCGGTATAAGATTCTTTTTCTTCAATGATAGAAAATAATTGATCAATATCCATTTCGTTTAATATTTTACCAATTTACAACTGCTTTATTAAAAATATCATCGGTAATTAGTTCAATAATTACAGGAACTGCTGTACCTTCTGCTGCACTTAGGTTTTGAGTTGCATCGTAATCATAAAATCTTGAAAAAGTTTCGTTAAAACTTTTCGATTCATCCAGCTCATTAATAAATTCAACTTTAACTCTAATTGTCAACCTGTTTTGAGCCGCTGTTGGATTATCTCTGGAAACTATGGAAACCGGTGCTGATGAATATCCAACAATTTCCCCTTTAAATTGCAAGTCTCCTCTCCCATCAGTTAAATTCAAAACTGTTTGAGATACCAACTTATCCTGAAGCATCTCAGTTATTTCCTGACTCAGTGTAGGATTAAAAATCGGGGCATTATTTTTAAAATAATCAACTGAAACAGTTTTAGCCCCCGGTGGAATAGATGCACCTGTAAAGGAATAAATTCCACATCCTTGTGAAAATATCACAAAAACAATTATAAAGATTTTGTAGAAAGCTTTGTCCATTTTATTTTTTCCTGTTTTAAAAGTAAACAGTCCACAGTCTTCAGTATGCAGTCTTTGCAGAGCTACTGCTTCCTGAAGACTGCATACTGCCAACTTAAATATTATTTAATTAAAGTTCAGCGCTTTAAAATTTCAATAAACTTTGACTCCTTGGATGCGCATAAATTATTCAATATTATACTCCTTTATTTTTCTATACAAAGTTCGTTCCGAAATTCCTAAGTCCAACGCTGCTGATTTTCTTTTGCCTTTATGCTTTTCCAAAGCCTTCTTTATAAGTTCAATTTCTTTTGCTTCAATTGATAAAGACTCTTCAACAAACTCCTCAGTATCCTGAATATTATATTTTTTTTCAACATCCGTATCAAATTGTTTTTTCGACATTTTAGTTTCTATCAGGCCATCATCTGTATAAAAAGAATCAACAAAGTCTCTGTTTTCCTGAAATGAAGGTACTTGCTTATTCGTATTTTGAATCTCATGGACTACCTTTTTCAAGTCATTCATATCCTTTTTCATATCAAAAAGAATCTTGTAAAGAATCTCCCTTTCCGAAGAGAAGGTTTGATTATCAACACCACTGTAAATTGCAGGCAATTTCTGTCCTTCATATATAGGCAAATATTCTTTAATTTCATCGCCAGTAATTACCCGGTTTTGTTCAATAATAGATAACTGCTCTGTAATATTTTTTAATTGTCGTACATTACCAGGCCATCTATAATTATAGAAAATCTCCTGTGCTTCTTCATCCAGCTTGACGGGTGGCATCCTGTATTTTTCGCTAAAGTCTTGCGCAAACTTCCTAAATAACAGAATGATATCTTCTTTTCGCTGCCGAAGAGGGGGAATATGAATAGGTACTGTATTCAAACGATAATACAGATCTTCCCTAAACTTACCGCCATTAATAGCCTCCAAAACATTAATATTTGTTGCTGCCACTATTCGCACATCAGTTTTTAGGACTTTTGAGGAACCCACTTTCATAAATTCTCCTGTTTCAAGTACCCTCAACAACCTCACCTGAGTTGACAGTGGTAATTCAGCAACCTCATCCAAGAAAATTGTACCCTTATCTGCATGTTCAAAATATCCTTTTCTATGGTCATGGGCACCTGTAAAAGCACCTTTTTCATGACCAAAAAGCTCAGAGTCAATGGTTCCATCTGGTATTGCACCACAATTAACAGCGATATAATTATTATGTTTCCTGGGGCTTAAATGATGAATTATTTGTGGAAAAGTTTCTTTCCCTGTACCACTTTCACCGGTTATCAATACAGACAAGTCAGTTGCCGCCACTTGGGTAGCAATATCAATTGCTCTTTTTAGTTGATGAGAATTACCAATAATTCCAAATCTGAGTTTGATATTTTGTATATCCATTAAGAAATTTTTTAATAAAAAATTAAATAATAACTTCGCACTTCAATTGATTGTAACCTGACAAAATTACAACATAATTTTGGAATAATATGTTAAAAAATAGTAATACAAGTTCTAAAATCCGCATAAAGTAAACTATTGCTTTAATAGTGTCAAGAATAAATAGAACGTTTTTTAAATTAATTAAATAATGAAAACTATTGGAATAATACCAGCAAGGTGGGCTTCATCGAGGTTTCCCGGTAAACCACTTGTAAAGATAGGAAACAAAACCATGATTGAAAGAGCATACAAACAATCCTTAAAAGCTCTTGACTATGTGATTGTTGCAACTGATGACCAGCGCATTGTAGAAGATGTAAAGCGTTTTAATGGACAAGTTGTCATGACCTCAGATCAGCATCAAAGTGGAACAGATCGATGTGCAGAAGCTTTAAAACTATTTGAGAAAGAAAGCGGACAAAAATTTGATGTTGTCATAAACATACAGGGTGACGAACCTTTTATTCAACCGGAACAAATCACGGATATTATAAATTGTTTTAATGCACCTGACACACAAATTGCTACGTTAATTAAAAAAATTACGGAGCCTGAAATTATTTTTGACCCAAGTTGCCCAAAAGTTATTTTGAATACAAATTCAGAAGCTATTTATTTTAGCAGGTCAACTATTCCTTATATTCAAAGTACTGATATGAAAGATTGGTTTAATAAATTTACTTTTTATGAACATCTTGGATTATATGGTTACAAATCAGACATTCTAATTAAGCTTACAAAATTACCACCTTCAACTCTTGAAATAGCTGAATCTCTTGAACAAAACAGATGGATAGAAAACGGTTTCAGAATAAAAGTAGCAGAAACTGATCATGAAAACATATCAATTGATACACAAGAGGATTTAGACCGAATTATAAAACAAGGTTTTGTTGATTAGTTTAAAAAAATTGCTGAATACCCAACCTGGATAAACCAGAACCAAAAAACTGACAGCATCTTCTAAGTATTACTAATAATTTTCAAATGCTATAATGCTACAATGCCATTAATGATTCAATAAAAAACAGCTTTAATAATTTTATTATATCATTTTAACAAAATTATCCAAAACTAGATTTCATGCAATATTTTAGATAAATTGTGGAATAAAATTTGCGACTAACGTAATTATTTGTATTTTGTTGCAACTTTAGAAAAAAGAATCTTTATTTAATCTACTGGCAACCTGACAATTAAGTCTTATTTATTCTTTTTTTTGATTTTTTTTTGATTTTTTTGAAACTTTTTTCATTCATTTACGTATAACTAAAGAAAGTAGTAACAACACTAAATTATAAAATGAAACAAGCATATTAAAAATAATGATTAACAAGTAAAGAAATAATTATTTTTAATATGCGGTTACATGTGACAATAAGAGTGATAAAAAATAACACATGAAGCTAAAAGTAGGTTTTATATATTGTATTCTTAGTCTGTTTGCTTTTAATGGAACAGCTCAGGATTTAGTTGATACTAACTTTGAAAAAGAAAAGCCGCATGAAGCTTTAATTTACCCTAACCCATTGAATGGTGAGAAATTTACAGTTAAGTCGGCCTCTAATATTAAAAAAGTTGAAGTAGTAAATGTAATAGGTAAGTCAATAAACAGGACCGAAAATGACAACATTGCACTGCATGAGCTACCAATTTATATAGGAAATTGTGATAAAGGAATATATCTTGTAAAAGTATCTTTTGACGATGACAAATCGATTATTAAAAAGTTACTTGTAAAATAGGTTTAGTGTTTGTTTTTAGTTTTATGGTTTAATTTGGTGAGAAAGGGAGGCTTTTAGTCTTCCTTTCTTTTTTCGTATGAGTTTAATTTAAAACAGAGGATCAAATAAAAGCCCAATTTAATCCAGATCCTACTACTTTGTATATTATTTTACTCTAACATCTTCAATAAAATCAAAATAATATTTCCAGAGATAAAATCTATTTCATCAAAACCTGCTTTAAATCATCCAAAGAATTTCCAATTTCAAAGGTAAATTTGTCTTTTGAAAGGCTTTTTTGTAATCGTTCAGGAATATCAACTTTTACAGGGATTTGTTTTTCCACGGTTTCAAAAAATTTAGCCGGATGTGCCGTTTCAAAAAAGATACCATTTACATCATTTTTTCTCATATACCCAGATAGGCCTAAATAAGCGACCGCACCATGTGGGTCTAGTATGTATTTAAGCTTTCGATAGACATCAGAAATGATTTGTCTGGTTTCTTCATCCTTAAAGCTGTAACCTTTTATTTCAGACTTGATTTTATCCCATGAATGGTTATACAATTCCAATATACGAGCAAAATTGCTGGGGTTACCTACATCCATAGCATTTGAAATAGTAGATTTGGAAGACCGGGTATTGAAAATGCCTGTTCTTAGGTACTCTGGTACTACATTGTTAATATTTGCTGATGCTATGAAATTCTGAATAGGCAAACCAGAGTGTTTTGCAATTAATCCGGCGGTCAGGTTTCCGTAATTGCCACTTGGTACGGAAAAAACAACAGGTTTTGATTTGTCATTCAATTGTGCATAGGCATAAAAATAATAAATAGCCTGTGGTAAAAACCGGGCTACATTAATTGAATTTGCCGAGGATAATTGCATTTTTGTGTTTAGCTCTTCATCAGCAAAAGCTTCTTTTACCATACGCTGGCAATCGTCAAAAGTACCGTTTACTTCCAGTGCAGTAATATTTTTACCTAAAGTAGTAAATTGTTTTTCCTGTATATTACTAACCATTCCTTTAGGGTAAAGAACAACCACATCAATCCCTTCAACATTTAAAAAGCCACTAGCTACCGCACTACCTGTATCGCCTGAGGTTGCAACCAGTACAGTAACTTTATTATTTTTGTTAACAAATATGGATAGAAAACGAGCCATTATTCTTGCCCCAACATCTTTAAATGCAAGTGTCGGCCCATGAAAAAGTTCAAGAGAAAACACATTTGGTTTGACTTCGACTAACGGTATATCAAAATTCAGGGCATCAGATAAAAGTGTTTTAAGTTCATGGTCGGGTAAATCGTCACCAACATAAGGCTTTAAAAACTCATAACCAATTTCGCTTAAACTTAAGTCTTTTAGATTTTTGAAAAAAGATTCCGGTAATTTAAGAACTTCCATTGGAAAGAACAGACCTTTGTCATCTGCAAGTCCTTTTACAACAGCTTCTTTAAACGAAACTTTGGATGATTTGTGGTTTGTGCTCTTATACCTCATGTTTTCTTAATTTTAGCATGCTATTAATTGCTTTATTGATCAAAAAGTTTTAAATATAAAATTCCCTCCTGCTCATTTATATATTCTTGCTCAAAATTATTCAGATTCCTTAACGATAATCCTTGTTCTAAACCATTAATACTTAAACGCAAACTATCTACACTCGCTCTAGCATAATTAAAATCTTCTGAAGAAATTAAGCCTACAAATAAAACTCTTTTCACTAATATAGTATCGCAAGATAATAAAGGAACATATTTAAGTTTATATATTGCATTATGCTTAGACATATCAATTTCAAGTAAATCGGTATTTTTAATTAAAACATTATCTTTTGAATTATTAATAATCTTAACTTTAATCTCAGAGGAAGGATCGCCCATAATACTAATTGTATAAATCACTCCAAATATTACACTCATGAAGAATATTAATATAATAACACCTAATATTGGTTTTATTTTGTTCATAATCTATGTATCTGTGGCGTTTCTTATTTTTTAAATTTCTTTAATCCCCACTGAATTAATTTGCGATACATGAATGTCAAAATTGATATCAGCTTGCAAGTACATCTTTCTCATAGCTTCTGCCACCTTTTCAGCTGTTTTCTGCCCTTTGCTCAGGGCAAAAATAGAAGGGCCGGAACCAGAAATCCCACCGCCCAGTGCCCCAACCTCAATAATTGAATGCTTAACATCATTAAATAAGGGAATTAATATAGAACGAACAGGTTCTACAATTTTATCCTGTAAAGAACGACCAATTAAAGCGTAATCTTCAGTATATAAGCCGGATATTAATCCAGCTATATTTCCCCACTGTTCTACCGCATCTTTTAATAAAACATTTTCTTTAAGGATTTTTCGTGCATTTTCTGTTTTCACCTCAATTTGTGGATGAATAACCGTACAAAATAACTCATCGGGTGAATTTATTTTAATAATTTCAAGAGGTGAATAGCTTCTAACAAGGGCAAAACCACCAAAAATGGCCGGTGCTACATTATCAGCATGAGCAATTCCGGATGCAAGTGCTTCGCCCAACATGGCAAATTGCACCAATTCTGTATTGTTAAAAATGTTTCCTAAAAGCTTGTTAACACCGTAAGCTGCACCTGCTGAACTTGCAGCACTGGAACCAATTCCACTACCAGGCTTAATTTTTTTGTCAATTTCAATAAGGATACCAAAATTGGCATTTGTTTTTTTAAGCATCTCCATTGCCACCACACCAGCAACATTTTTATCCGGATCGGTCGGTAAATTACTGTTCCCAAGCATTTTTATCAGAACACCTTTATTATTTGTCTTTTTAAAAGTCATTTCATCTCCAACATTATCTAATGCAAAACCTAGTATATCAAATGCACACGATACATTAGCAACTGTTGCGGGGGTAAATATTTTAAGCTCATCCATAAATTATTGTCCATTTTTTTATTGTTGATTGAATATTGATAATTGTCTATTCAATATTCATTCGACAATAATCAATTGTTCTCACTGGTTTGCAATTGAAATAATATCAGCAAAAACACCTGAAGCCGTTACATCAGCACCGGCACCAGCACCTTTTACTACCAAAGGTTGTTCTCTATATCGGTTAGAATAAATTAAAACAATGTTGTCTTTTCCATCTAGATGGTAATAGGCTTGCGAACTATCAGCCTGTTTAAGGCCTACATTTGCTTTGCCCTGATTAAATTCAGCAACATATCTCAATTTTTTTCCCACTTTTTCTGCTTCCAGCCTGATATTTTCAAAATGTTCATCATAATCTTTTAACGAACTTATAAATTCTTCCACAGAGTCTTTTTCCATTAATTCATTGGGCATAAAACTGTTGTTTTCAATTGATTCCATTTCAAACTCGTAGCCAGATTCTCTGGCTAATATGAGGATTTTTCTTGCAACATCTTTTCCGCTTAAATCAATACGTGGGTCAGGTTCTGTATAACCTTCTACCATTGCCTGTTTTACAATTGCTGAAAATAATTTTCCTTCAGTGAAATTATTGAAAATAAAATTGAGGCTACCTGATAAAACTGCCTGTATTTTGAAAATTTTATCGCCACTTTTTATCATATCATTAATGGTTTTAAGAACAGGTAAACCTGCACCCACATTTGTTTCGTACAAAAATTTCACGTTTTTCCTTTTTGCTGACAAATTTAAACCCATGTAATTCATATAATCTGACGAGGCTGCAATTTTATTTGATGCAACAACAGAGATGCTTTTATCTAAAACCTGATCATATAAACCGGCAATTGTTTCATTGGCAGTATTATCCACAAAAACACTATTTCTAAGATTCATTTGTTGCATCTGTTCAACAAATTTAAAACGATCCATTATTTCACCTTCTTCATTTAATGTTTCATTCCAATTGGTCAAACTAATCGCATTCTGATCAAAAAGCATCTTCCGACTATTTGCCATAGCAATTATTTTTATTTCAAGTTTGTGTTCCTTTTTCAGGTACTCATACTGCTCCTGAATCTGTGAAACCAATGTTTTACCAACATTTCCAACGCCAATCAAAAATAAGTGTACTTTTTTCAACTTTGAAAGGAAAAACCGTTCATGTAAAACATTTAATGCTTTGTGCACATCTTTTCGATTAATAACAATTGAAATATTACGCTCTGTTGAACCTTGTGCTATTGCACGTACATTAATACCATTCTTACCAAGAGCACTAAACGATTTCCCACTCAAACCTACCGATTCTTTCATGTTATCGCCCACCAGGGCAACAATAGATAAGTCGCGTTCCACATCAAGTTCTTTAATTTTTCCAAGTTCCATTTCGTTTTCGAACTCATTGATAATGGCCTCACGTGCAGAATCTTCTTCCTCAATATCAATTCCGATAGTTATAGTATGTTCTGAAGAAGCCTGCGTTATAAAAATAACATTGACTTTGCTTATTGAAAGTGCGGTAAATAAGCGTGCAGCTACACCAGTTACACCAACCATACCACCTCCGGTCAGTGTGAGTAAAGAAATCTTATTTATTCTTGATAAACCTTTAACCGGCTTCCCGTTTTTACTTCCCTCTTTGCAAATTAAAGTTCCTTTGGCTTCAGGTTTAAAGGTGTTTTTTATCAGAACCGGTATCCCTTTTCGGAGTACAGGGTTAATTGTTGGTGAATAAATCACTTTTGCCCCAAAATGAGAAAGTTCCATGGCTTCTTCATAAGAAAGTTTCTCCAACGGGTAAGCACTACTTACAATATTTGGGTCAGCTGTCATTACGCCATCAACATCCGTCCAAATTTCGAGCATTTCAGCATCAACTGCACTTGCTAAAATAGATGCCGTATAATCAGAACCACCTCTTCCTAAGGTGGTTAATTTACGGCTCATTGACGAAGCAATAAAGCCGGAAACAAATATATTTTCATTTACATCTTTAAGTTTTTGCTGAACATTCTTATTGGTTAATTCAAAATTCACATTTGCATTTCCAAAATTTTCATCCGTAATAATTAAATCACGTGCATCAATTGATGTTGTGTGAATTTTATTTGCATTAAAACTTTCTGAAATAATTAAAGCCGATAACCTTTCACCAAAACTCATTAAAAAATCTTTCGTTTTTGGAAAAATTTCCTGTAACAGGAAAATGCCGTTACAAATATCATCCAGCTCGTTAAGGATTAACTTAATATTTGCTTTAATTTCGCTTTGTTTCTCAAAAGAGAAAAGTTGGTCAATAGCATTAAAATGCTTTTTCTCAATTTCTGATAAAATGCTTTTGTACTCCTCATTACCTTTGCTCGCTAATTCACCAGATTTAACTAACAAACTGGTTATTCCACCCATGGCAGAGGCAACAATAATTAATTGGGTGTTAAGACTTTTGCTCTTTACAATTCCTACTACTTTCAGGATGTTTTCCGGTGAGGCTACTGAAGTTCCCCCAAATTTTATGACTTTCATTGATGCTGTATTGTTATATTGCTATAATGTTAAATTGTTAAAACTAATCCAAATTATTGATAAAAGGGAGTTTTTTTTACATTTCTAATTGCCTGCTATTTTGCAGATTACTATCTTAAGGGCTCTGATGTCAGAGGTTTTTACTGAAGGATTATATGATAAACTATACCCCCACAGGGGTTGTCATATTCATTAATGTAAAAGCATGTGAAGGAAAATATGGAAAGATGTGATATACCCTTCCCACTAATTGTAACAAAAGTGATATTTTTAGTTTATTTTTCAATTTGCTTTTATTTTGAAGGTAAAAGTAGGTGTTTTGAGTTAGTTTGACAAATTTTTAGTATGGTAATATGAATTTATTTTATCCGTCTAATCAGAGTGTATGTCTATAAAGTCTCATTTACTTCAGAAAAAATGATTTACGATTAGCGATTTCAGATTTACAACTACTCGATTTTTGCAGCAATCGTTAATAGGATGTTCGTCAGCTAGGGCAAAGACGATCTCAGCAAAGCTAATCTTTTAATCATCAATAAAAATCCCTTAACTCAATGGTATTGAATTGCAGATATAAGCTAATAAAACTACCTTTGCAGCCCATGAATAATTTCAATGTTATAGTGATAGGTGCCGGCCCGGCTGGTTTATTAGCGGCAGGAAGAGCTGCAGAACTGGGTGCAAAAGTGCTGGTACTGGAAAAAATGAGACAAGCCGGGCGTAAACTGTTAATCACCGGAAAAGGGCGATGCAATATCACAAATGATGCAGCCATTGGAGAATTTATCACACATGTATATCCAAATGGTCGATTTTTACGAAATGCCTTCTCTCAATTTTATTCGAAAGATATTATTGATTTACTGAAAAAATACGGGGTAGAAGTAATCTTGGAGCGAGGTGGACGATATTTTCCTGCCGGCAACCGTGCAGCTGATGTGCTACAAGCTTTATTAAAATGGGTAAAAGAGCTAAAAGTGGAAATACGTAGCAACCATAAGGTTGAAAAGATTTTTGTTGAAAACGGTATTGTACAAGGAGTATTAGCAAATGAACAAAAAATAATGGCCAATCAAATTATTCTTGCCACAGGCGGCAAATCTTATCCGGCAACTGGCTCAAACGGGGAAGGTTATGAACTGGCCAAACAAGTAGGACATTCTATTGAAAAAGTCATACCCGCACTTGTTCCACTGGTAACCGAAGGTGACGTGGCACAGAAATTACAGGGCTTGAACTTAAAAAACGTTAAAGCCGCTGTTTGGGTAAATAATAAAAAAGTCGGCGAAGCTTTTGGCGAGATGATTTTTACGCATTTTGGACTATCCGGGCCAATTATTCTAACCTTAAGCAGGATTGTTGTTGCCGAACTACATAAAAAAAATAAAGTAGAAATCACTGTTGACCTTAAACCTGCCCTTGATGAGCAAAAACTTGATAATCGTCTGATTCGTGACTTGAACGAACACGGGAAAAAGAAGCTTGTCAACATTTTTCGTAACTGGCTACCATCCAGCATGATTCCCGTATTTATTGAACTTTTAGGACTTGATCCTGACAAAGAATGTCACCAGGTTTCATCAAAAGAACGAAAAAGAATAAAGAATTTGCTTAAAAACCTACCTTTCAAGATCAAAAACCACCGTTCATATAAAGAGGCAATTATTACAGCCGGTGGCATCCCCACTAATGAGATTTCTCCTAAAACAATGGAATCAAAAGTAGTGAAAGGGCTATATTTTGCAGGTGAAATAATTGACCTCGATGCTGAAACTGGTGGTTATAATCTGCAAATTGCCTACTCAACAGGTTGGTTGGCTGGAAATTCGTGCATGAAAAGTAGTGAGAAAGAATAATTTTAATCGTATCTACTTTTAGAAATTTTATACAAGAATAATTCTAAATTTCTTCAAATTCATTCATATTTAATTGTGCATTTTTAAAAAATAAGGTAAGAATTAAAAGTAAAAACAATTCGAGGAACCATGATGAAGCATCAAGTATTGTAAACTGTAGTAAAAGATCCTCTATGTCAAACATGAAATCATATAAAACACCATAATCAAATGAGGGAATAAATTTTGCAAGTATAAAACTAGATACTTGCAAGGAAATCAATAATAAGAAAGAGACAATTATCAGTCTATTAATAATTCTCTTTTTAAATAACCGCACATTTATTATTATTTTATAAAAAAAATAATACAGAATAATAAATATTGCCAGTTCAATAAGTTTTGCCAAACCTAAAAATATTATTGGCTTTATATCTATTTCCTTTAAGTAATACCATGAATTGTAAAAAAGTAAAATTGAAATTTTTGACATAATCAAATAGGTTATAAGACCAAATCCTATTAATCCTATTCTGTTCTGATTTATTATATCCATTTCAACAATAATCTCTGTATTTAGATTTTGATTATTGAAATAGTTTTTTTTATGTTCTTTTGAAATAATAATTATTATAAAAAAGAATGCTGTTTTTTCAAAATAATAAAATACCTTTTTTATCTGAGAAGTTTCACTCTTGTAATTTAGATACCTATCAATTGTTTCAAAGTAACTTGATGGTCTAAATTCATATGAAATCAGAGGTATTAAAAACCCAAGAAGCTGTGTTAAAATATAAACACCAAGAAATAGCAGAATTATCTTGTTGAAGGACTGTGAATTTTTTATGGATAATTTTGATAATCTTTTGAGTAAAATAATCAATAATAAGCTTGAGATAACAAGCCTAACTATTTCTGAAATAAATGCATTAAGAATTGGATGAAAACTAGCAAACTTTAATAAAGTCCAGATAGTGTGATAAAATATCCATGAAATGCCAAATATCATTATAACAGCAAATGCACCAAGACCAATTGACTTTATAACTATTCTGCTATTTTCCATAAATATTCCTGATCCAGATAAAAAGAATGTGAGGTAAAAAGCAGATGCACCACCATATTCAATGATGATACATCTTGTTTTACCATATATTACTCCGTCAATTCCGCCGGTACAGTCTGTACATCAGCAGGAACCTCCCCGGTAAGTGCATTCATAAAAACAACTAAGTCTTTTACCTGCTCATCAGTTAAGTCTTTATTCAACTGAAGTTTAGCCATAACTTTAGTTGCTTCTTCCAGGCTGGTAACGCTTCCATCATGGAAATAAGGGCCTGTTTTTTCAATATTCCTTAATATAGGAACTTTAAAGAAAAACCGGTCAGCTTCTTTTTGGGTAACATCAAATCTGCCATTGTCAACTACCGTTGTTTTCAAATGCTCAGAATAACTGCTAAACAATCCAAATTTATGATACATGGTACCACCCAGGTTTTCACCAATATGGCAGGTAGTACAACCGACTTCAATAAAAGTTTTTAAGCCTTTTTGTTCTTGCTCATTTAAAGCATCGGTTTTACCAGCTAAATAATCATCAAAGTGAGATGGGGTTTGTAAAGTTCTTTCAAAAGCTCCAATTGCCTTTTTCAAATTATCATAAGTAATTGAATTTTCATCTTCAGGGAATGCTGCTTTGAATAATTTTGGATACATTTTCACTTTAGACAGTCGGTCAATTACAAATTTTTCATCAGGCATAGCCATTTCAACAGGGTTCAGAACTGGGCCACCTGCCTGGGCTTCAACATCCGGTTCACGACCATCCCAAAACTGTACGAATTGTAAAGCAGAGTTTAAAACCGTTGGTGAGTTACGTGTACCATTTCCACCATTATCACCTGGTGATGTTGGTAGGTTATCAACACCGTAAGTGGCCAAATTATGACATGTGTTGCAACTTTGATTACCTTCTTTTGATAATCGGGTATCATAATACAAAATTTTTCCTAGTTTAACTTTTTCATCTGTAATAACATTTTCAGGGTTTTCAGCTACTTTTGGCAACACCTTAAAAAAAGTATTGGCTTTTGTTAATAATTCATTTTCTGTTTGTGCGTTTTGCTCATCATTTTCACCATTATTTTCCTGATTCCCATTATTACAAGCCCATGAAAAAAGGCTTAAAATTGTTACATAAATAATAATT
>JBDLJL010000119.1:0-15837 GCA_039714415.1 Bacteroidota bacterium | reverse complement strand
TTTAACCGTAATAATAACCACGAAGTGGTTAAATTTGAATAACCATGGGTAAAACCCATGGTACATAAGGCATAGCAATGTGAACCCTGAATGGGTTCACATTTTAAACCCGATTGCCCTGCCTGAATGGGCGAAAGCTTTTTGATGTCTAGTTTTTTAGCTAAACAGCATTGGATAACCATATTAAAGCAAGCCTAAAATCATTACAAAAATGCAGGAATATGAAAAAAATAATCCCCATATTAATTACAATTATTTTTGTAACAAACTGCGGTGAAGTTACTGTGCGGAAGACCAACCATTCTAATATTCAAACAATAAATGATTCAATTGTTTTAAGTTCTGAAGAAAAATATGTATCCCAAATTATTGACAGTGTGCAATATCTAAAATATGGACTGGATTCACTTCGAATAAAGAGGAATGAGGTTTTTGCTCGCAAAGGATTAATTTTTAAATCAAAAGACTTGCAAGAATATTTTCAACAGTTTGATTGGTACAATCCAAAATATAAAGATGTTTTACCCTTTCTTAATGATATTGATAAAGAAAACATAAGAATAATACAGAATATTGAGGCGTTTTTGAGCAAAAGACTAAATTATTTCAGATCTTTTCCAGACATACATAGTGAAAAAAGCATATATGATTTTTATAAAGTGGAATGTAAAGATTATCCCTTTTGGAATGCCCCTATTCCAAAAGAAGGATTATCTTATAGTTGTATATTTGTAAATGGCAAGAAAGAATTTAGTAACTGCATATTTGTTTTGTACTATAGCTACTTATGTCCGTCACCTCCAGCTGTAGCCTACTATTATTCAATAGATGTTTATGATTTAGATGGTAGAATGGTTCATTCTGAATCCTTCATGGATGAAGATTTAGAAAGTTTTAAATTTGTTGACAATAATATCTATTTTACATTAAATATATACGAAAGCATTTACAGTGAGGAAGAAATTGATAGTAGTTATTATGATGAATTACACATAGAAAAAGTGGGGACTAAAGAAAAAGCTTTTTTTCTAGATGCAAAAAATATGATTGTTTCTGAATTTAAAAAAGATAGAAAATGAAATATTTTATTAAACAATCTTTTATCTTATTATTATTTTTTGCAGGATTTATTTCCTGTTGTAAACATGATAAAAAATCAGAGAACAAATTACCGTATTGTGAGAATGAACGATTGTTACTTTCTTCGTTTGATACGATTAAAAGTCTGGATTATAAGCTATTTGAGATTCAAGATAGTTTGAAAGAAAAATTAAAAGTATCGTATAATGAAGATATTTGTTGCAAGGATTTAAGATTTAATGTTCTTTTTGAAATTGATTCTGTTCAGCAAATCCCAGTATCTTTAAATTGTTATTACTGGTGTGATGATTGTCCTGTTTTCATTAGGGAAAGAAATGATTGTCTGATTTTGATTAACTTTCGGGGTGAAGTAGCGTTTGAAGGTGAATTGTCAAGTTTAGACTCTTTAAGTGAGGATTTATTTAAATATTACTCTGAATTAGAAAGTGCAGAGTACTTTCCGTACTCATATACTAACTTACAAATTGTTATTCAATGGGATTTTCAAGTAAAAAGGGAAAAATTTAGAAAGTTTATAAAAGAAATTATAGATGGATACCTGCAATTTGCAAATAAGCTAAGTGTTAATACTTATAGCATAGAAATCTGCAAACTAAATAAAACGCAATTATTGGAACTTTCAAGAACAATACCTTTCAACCTTAAAATTGGAATTCTTGAAATAGTTGAAATTGAAGACGTGTTAGAGGACGAATTAGAAATTGATGATGTAGAAATAACTGAAAACCCCAAAGATTAATTGTTAAATTTATAATAAACTGATTGAGCCCGAAAGAGAGTATTTACATTTAATTTAATTCTGTACGCGGGCTCTTTTGGTTAGGTTATCATGCACAGGTCTGCGCCCTGTGCTAATGATTTAGCCCACTTCGGGGCTAATAAATGAATATTAAAAAAAGTTTTTGGAGTGAAAAAAATCACAAAGCAAGATTTTTAACACCCCACCTTTGAGGTTTAGAAATTTATCGATCTATTTCTTATTACAACTATTTATAAATCAGCCTATAAACCAATATTATTGACGCCAAAACAAAAGTTATGGCATTTGATATAATTATGGGTCATCTTTGGATTAATATTTCATAAGTCAGTCATAAACTTATTCCAATAACTAGTGTTAAGTCATGTATGAGATTTCGGGTAAGCCGAAGTTATTTTTGGAATTTTGGGAAACTAAAAAAAGTAAACATAGCCGTAGCTACGTGAGTCTTTTTTTAGTAAAACAAAAAACAAAAAGAACTAGGCTCGGCCCTAAAGATCATGCTTGACTTGACACTAGTATAACATACATTGTCACACCACGTTTCTCCTCTCTGAAATCAAGTCTTTTAGTGAATAATTATAATATTTATTATCCTTTGCTTTCTCTAATCTATTCAATTCGTTCTTTGCTTGAATTTCAATCCACAACATTGGACTTATATTAAATATTTTCCCTAAAATTAATGCTAAATCATAATTTATTGGACGTTCTCCATTTAATAACTTACTTAAATTAGAAGGTTTCAATCCTATATAATTTGCAAATTTTGTTTGCTTTATTTGTAAGGTTTTTAAGTATTGTCTCAAGAATGCTCCTGCTAATTTAATTTCTTTTTGATCAGATTGAAGATATTCTTCAATCTGATATTTCAATGCTAATAGTTCAACATTTCTTTTTTGTTCGATTGAACGTTCTCTTGACCTATTTAAAAGTTTTGCTTGAAATTTATCAAAACCGGTTGAATTTGTATCCATTTGATTTGTTAAAATTCCTTTTTCGGGTCCTTTCCTTTTCTTACTCATTTTCGCCTCCTTTTCTGTTCAAATATTTCTCAATTAATTTCTTTCCGTTTTCCCAATCTATAAACATTCTTTGTCCAAGTGCTAATTCTGCTCCATATTTCTCAATATACCAGCCAATTAAGTTTGTTTTTGATACAAAAGTCAGAAAACCCTTGTAATTTCCTTCTAGTTTAAAACTTTCTCTACAAGCGTATGCAATCAATGAGCCCGCAACATAGTCATAGTGTTTATTACTACCAATATTATGAGGTGCGACTTCCAAAACATCCATTATAAGCATATTTTCTTCAACTTTCAAGAGCAATGCTCCTTCAACTGTTTTTTCTGAATTTTTTAACTTTAAAACGTAAGACTGTACATTATCATTTTTTGATAATTGGCGCCAATTAAAATTCCATCCGTCCTTTTTTAGTGGTATATACTTCTTTTTTGTCAAAACTATCTCTGCCTCAACTAATTTATTTTTAAATATGTCTAAAACATATACCATTCACTTTTTTCTGCAAAGATACAGCAAGTTGTCGTATTAGTATAATATTATTGGGTTAATTTGTCAAAAAGAGAGTTGTTTTTTCTTTTCAATGTGGTGTAACTAAAGAATATCTTTAGTATGCTTTGCTTAAATAACCTTTGTGGTTTATGGTAGAAAAGCCACTGTAGTAAAAACAGCGGCAATCGTACCAAGTAATGTTGTCCAATTCATTTAGAAACGATAAGCAGCCTTTTGTAACTCCTGTAACGATTTAAATTTCTTTGGTGGGTTCAAATATTTCGCCAGAAAGTTATAAATTTCAAGCCTGATTTGTTTTGCTATTTTAGTGTCCATACGATTAAAAGAATGCCCGCCAGGAATATCTTTGTAAATTTTATATTCGAATTTTTTACCATGAGCTTTTAATGCATTGATTAAATGCTCCACTTCAAGTACATTTACATCTGCATCGTTCGTATTTGTATGTATTAATAAGGGGGTTTTTAATTTGTGTGCCTGCCAGGCAGGTGAACGCTTTCTATATTCTTCTACATCCGCGTAAGCAGTTTTTCCAATATGAAAATCAGCCGAATATAAATCACGATAACCTTGTGTTTTATATCCCATCCGGGCAATTAAATCACTAACAGGAACACCGGCATAGGCAACTTTATAGTTTTCAGGATTATTATAAATATTAAACAAGGCAATTAATCCGCCATGACTCCAACCGATAATCCCAACCCTGCTTTTGTCAACAATATCATAATTTTCGATCATGTATTTTCTGCTAGCGTCAACATCTTCAACTTCCAGTCCACCATAGTCAATTTTTCGGTAATGGCTTCCACCATAACCTGTACTTCCACGATATTCAGCAGCAATAACAATATAGCCCTGTGCCATCATTTCGCGAATAATATGTGTATAATAGGTACCAAAGTTACTATGCACACCACCATGTGGGAATACAAGCAAAGGATACTTTTTTGAAGGATCAATATCTTTAGGGATATAAATATATGCCCAGAATTTTACCGGGTTGCCAGCACCTTGCGCTGTTGGGTTCTTTTCTTTTGCCAATGGTGGGCCATAAATATACACTTTGTCTATAAAGGCTACATCACCTACTTTATTCTGCCAGTATATATCATCAACGGCTTTTTCCAATTCATCCAGGCGGTGCCGCAAGGATTCATTTTGCTTTTTTAAAGTTTTTGACAATTTTTCATAGTCCGTGTTTTTTTCCTGGGCTAATAAAACTGTTTGAAAAATAATTAGAAACAGACTGAAAAGAGTTAATGTCTTCATAATTATAAGTTTTTGAAGTAAACTTATAAAATAAAGCAGTTTTCGCCAATTAAAATGACATTATCAGATAAGATAATAATACATAAAAATTCATCTTAACCAAAAAAACAAAACTTGACTTGACGCTAAAGCTCAAAAACCTTCACCAATTTTAATTGGTTATCAGCATATAAGCGAAGATAGTATTTCCCTTTCGGCATATTGGCTACATCAAGTGTAAAGCGATAATTAAATTCTCCTCGGTGGTGAGGGCGGTTCATAAATAGCTTCTTCACCAATAAATCATTAGCATCTTTAATAAACAAGTCAACATTACTTTGATGGTTTAAATTATATTCAATTTCTGCAAACATCCTGTTTGGTTTTCCTGAAAAAACACGGGTGGTATCGGTTTTATATTTTAATGTGTACCAGGGGTATTCATAATCAACACCTTTTAAATTTGCCAGAAGTTGAAAAAGCCCTTTCATTTTTTCTTTGTCCTTTTCATTGTCATTATGGATTGAATTTAATGGGTTATCATCACTTAAAACCCAGATGGCACTTTGCATAACATTTAGTGGCAAGTTTGATTGGGCCAAAAAATGGGAAAGGTAAATAAATGAGCTGTCTTCCATAAAACCGACCTTAAACCCTGAATCTGACTTTGGTGCCCCGTTATGTGCCTGGCAACAGAAGCCAAAAAGTTTAAGCTTTTTAATTTCCTTAGCAGCCAGGAATAGTTCTATTTCCTTAACAATTAAAATATCTTGAAGTAAGGTATCATCAGAAGTTAAGCGGCGACCAGCTTCAATCTTTATAATAGTATCAACAGGAATAAGGCTTTTTAACTCCAAATTGATAGCATCACCGGAATAAGTTCCCGTTCCTTGAAATTTAGCAGAAATAATGCCTTCGTGGATGGCCTTTTCAATAGAGATTGATTTTTCTTCACTTAAATTGTTTTCAGAAATATAGGTAAATGCAAATAATACAAACAGAAAAAATATTCCTGCAAAAGTGAAAATCCTTTTGTTCATGGTGATGGGTTTTAATTATAGGGAAAATAACGAAAATTTTTGATGAATTAGTATAAAATAGTTCTGCCATCAATACAACTTCTTCCTTTTAATCAGGTAAGATGATAAAACATCCTTAAAATCGCCATTAATATCGGCTTCAACAAAATCAATATGATACTGTCCGCATTTCACTTTCAGCTCTTCAAAATATTCGATTGATTGCTTTTTGTACAATTGGCGTACATCATTGGGGTTTAACTTAATGGTTTTTCCTGTTTCCAAGTCTACAAATTTGTGTGGACGGTTTTCATATTTAAATTCCAACTCATGCGCTTTATCATGAACATAAAAAAGAATAACTTCATGTTTGTTATATCGCAAATGTTGCAATGCCGAAAATACTTTTTCAGGGTCTTCCTCTGCAATCATATCGCTAAAGATGATTACCAATGAACGTTTATGAATTAGTTCTGCAATATCGTGAAGTACACTGGTTACTGAAGTTGTTTTTTTGAGTTGATAATTTTCTCTTTTCAGCAAATTCCCCAATTCAGCATACAACCTTTTGGAATGTACAGTAGAAATTTTAGTATCAGTATGCAACTCAATTTGATCAGAAAAAAGGGATAATCCAACCGCATCACGTTGCTTGCGTAAAAGATAAATTAAGGCCGAAGCCATAATTACAGAAAACGACAACTTATTTTTAGGGAATTTTTCAGTGTAAGGAAACAACATTGAAGAGGAAGTATCAATAATAATCTGGCAACGCAGGTTTGTTTCTTCCTCATATCTTTTTAAAAACAATTTATCTGTCCGGGCAAATAGCTTCCAGTCAATATGGCGGGTTGATTCTCCTTTGTTATATAACCTGTGTTCAGCAAATTCAACAGAAAAACCATGAAACGGACTTTTATGCAAACCTGTAATGAATCCCTCAACGACCTGCTTTGCAAGAAATTCCAGATTATCAAACTCCTGAAAATTTTGTATGTCGAGGATATTTTTCAAATTGTGCTTTTTATATCAAATATTCTGTACTCGTCAGACCACTCCAAGTGGTCTGACGAGTTGGAGTATAGCTTTACAATAAAGCCTCAAGTTTCTCTGCTATTTTTTTCTTAGGTACTGCACCAACCTGTTTATCAACTTGTTTGCCATCTTTAAAAAATAACATGGTTGGAATATTTCTGATACCAAACTGGCCAGGCGTGGCAGGATTCGCATCTACGTCCATTTTCACCATTACTGCTTTACCTTCATATTCATTTGACATTTCAGCAATAATCGGGCCTACCATTCTGCAGGGTCCACACCAAACTGCCCAAAAGTCAACAATTACAGGTTTATCAGATTTAAGTACAACTTCTTCAAAATTTGCATCAGTTACTTCAATTACCATAATTTTGTATTTTTAGATTATAATTTTCAAATTTATCAGCTGCAAAAATAAACAATAACTTTTAGAAATTGTCCTACTTTATTGAATTGAAAGTCTGATTTTTTTCGTATATTGCTCTAAACTATAAAAATAAACTTATGGAACGGATCGGATATATTTTATTATCAATTGTTGCTGCCGGTTGGTTAATTGCAGTACTTGCCGGAATGGTTGTTGCATTTCCTTATGGTTTAATTGGTTTGGTTGTTATTTTAGGAATTGGTTTTCTTTTTGCTAAAGTAGTTAAAGACCGTATGGAAAATAAGGAAGATGATTACTATTCGGAAAATATAGATAAGTAGTTTTTGCAAGAAAAAGCCAATTTTTACGTTTTGCTCGCAATGCAAAATGCTCATTTACGATAGTAAACTGTGCTTTTTCATTGCTTCGCAAGCCTTAAACTTGACATTTTCTTATCAAAAACTAAGTTTTCTTAATGACAATAATTAGCAAAAGGCTTTATAAATTAGAATTAAATTTTAATTATGGGAAAAATGTTAGTAACAACTCAAGATGAATTTAGTGACTACCAGATAGTTGAAACTATTGGATTGGTAAAAGGCAATACCATACGTGCCCGCCATATTGGTAAAGATATTTTAGCCAGTTTAAGAACTATTGTTGGTGGTGAAATTACTGAATATACAAAAATGCTCGCAGAATCGCGAGAACAATCCCTGGACAGGTTAAAAGAACAAGCAAAAAATATGGGTGCCGATGGTATTGTCTGCCTGCGATTTACCACATCTGCCGTAATGCAAAATTCAGCTGAACTGCTTGCCTATGGAACGGCTGTTAAGTTGCAGAAGAAAGACTAATTAGTGATCAACCATCAAAAAAACAGGATCGACTTTATATCTGATTTTTGCCTTCACTTAGCCCGATTAAGTAAAACTAAGGGTTTCAGGAAAATTGAAACCCAAGTTTTTCTAAATCGGGGTTAACCTATATTGCCCATAAATATTTAAAAAGATAATATTTATGAATAATGCAGGTTAGAATGCAACCATTAGAATCATATAATTTTTTCAAAAACATGAAAATATACAAAGCCCTTTTTACAGCTATTCTATTTATTCTCTCATTTAGTATTTTATCACAGAATAATGATACGGTTGATTTATTTGATCTACCCATTGAAGATCTACTCAATATAAAAATAATTACCTCGGCAAAAATCCCTGAGAAAATACTTGAAACATCAACATCAATACAAGTAATTACTAAAAAAGAAATCCAGTTTTTGAATTTTAACACTTTACAGGAAGTCCTGGAATATGCCACAGGGATGTCTTCCATAAATGGCGAAGCTAACTTTTTTACCACCACAACTATTCGGGGTAATACTTTAGTGAACTATAATACAAATACATTGCTTTTATTTGATGGTGTCCCAATTTTAAATGCCTACCACGGAAGTTTTGATTTTCAGGCAATCCCACTGAGTTCTATTGAAAAGATTGAGATTGTAAAAGGCTCAAATTCCGTACTATACGGAACTAATGCCATTAATGCAGTAATTAATGTTATTTCGATAAAAAAAGATAATTTGGATAAAAATCCCGTTTCTCTATCCGGAAAGCTTAGATATGGTTCATATAATACCTTACACGGGGAAAGTTCCATTTTGTATAATAATGAAAATGTAAGTTTTAGTCTTTTTACAGACCTTAATTATTCAGACGGCGAAAAACTGACCTTCAATGATGAGCTTGGTAATATATTAAGTTTTCATAAAAAGTATAAAGGTAATTCAGTAGCAACAAATTTAAAATATAAAGGACTTACTTTACATTTTCAGTTTTATAACAGGGCTGAACCGGCTGTACGAACAAGAGAATTCAACCGGATGTATACCAATGTTAATGACACTATTGGAATCTTGGTAACTGAACCAAGTGATGAGCTAATGACCATTAGTAGTATCGAATATAATTATTCATTTACAGATAGGACTGAACTACACTTACGAAGTAATAATACAATGTGGAAAAATATAAAAACCTTACCGGATAGTTTTTGGGAATATTCTGCTAATGGTTTTTATAATGACATAGAACTTTCTTACATACCCAGCGATAAATGGAAAAATATTGCCGGAATAAGTTATAACCATTTTATTGGGAGACGCTATAAATCGCAAATAGGACAGTACGATGTAGGTAAAGATAATATTTGGACCAATGAATTTGCTGCCTATTTAAACGGAAATATTGAATTTTTAAAACGATTGAATTTCTTTTATGGTGGGAGGTATTTTGTATCAAAATATAGTGATGTAATTCTTGATAATTTTTCACCACGTATAGCATTAACGTATAAACCAATAAAATTAATTGCCTTAAAGTTTATTTATGGAAATTCATTTAGAGTACCAACTTATTTTGAGAAAGAAGTATTCTCTGAAAATGTAGTTGGGAACCCAAATTTATTACCAGAGCGAAGCAAATCGTTTGATTTTGTTGTCATGGGAATTTATAAAGGATTTCAAATGGATATTAATGTTTTTCACACGCAAATTATTGATCAAATTAAAAGAGTTGACTCACCCGATGACCCGGATATGAAAACAAATATGAACATTGGTACATCAAGGTATTGTGGGATAGAACTAAATACTAAATTTATCATTAAAAATCATTTTCATTCTTTTGCCGGATACGCTTACGCAAAAGGTTGTGATACAGATATTGGTGAGCCCAATTCTTTTACGTATAATCATATGATTAATTTGGGTTTAAATTGGAAAATAATGCCACAACTCAGCTTTTCAAGTTCATTAAAACATTTAAGTGATTGGGGTGCAGCACCTTCTTACACTTTGTTAAATACAGGGTTAAATGTAAAACCATTTAAACACACACCTTTACATATTGAACTTAAAGCTGATAATATTTTAGATACCAAAGTTCTACGCCCTGAAATTGCCCGCGTTCGTGAACCAGTTCCAACCTACCCATTAACTATGAGCAGGAAGTTTTTTGTTGGGGTTTCGTTTGAGTTTTAAAAATTTAGAATTCCTGACTTATATATTGATTATCTGAGGATTATAATGCTTGTTTGTTGTCTAAAAGTGTAACAAAAGTCATTAGTTATTTGTTTTGTGCGTAACCACCTAATGACCAATTACTAATATACTAATGACCAAATAATAAATTGATAAAAGTGGTAAACTATGACAGTGCATTTACCAACAAGTAAGGCTATCTGAACTCACCCATGATTAATCACCATAAGTTTTTCCCTGGTCATTTCATGCATACTGTAGGGTATTCCGCCAACACCTATTCCTGATACATCCCTACCACCAAATGGCATCCAATCCACACGAAAAGCGGTGTGGTCATTTACCATAACTGCTGATGCATTTAATTTATTCACTGTATCCATGGCTTTATTAATATCTTTAGTATAAACAGCTGCCTGAAAAGCAACATCCAATGAATTTGCCCTTATAATTGCTTCTTCCCTATTTTTATATGGATAAATACAAACTACAGGGCCAAAAACCTCTTCTTTTGAGAGCATAACCTCATCGGGTGGGTTGTAAACCACAGTTGGGGCATAAGTTGAATCCGATAAACGTTTACCACCACATAAAATTTTCGCGCCTTTGTCTTTTGCTTCATTCACCCAATCTTCAATTCTTCCCAGCTCATAGTTGTCTATTATTGGACCTACCTCAGTTTTTGGGTCAAGAGGATCGCCAACTTTAAGTTGGGAAGCCATTTGTGTATATTTTTTTGTAAATTTATCCACAATATCTTCATGAACAAAAGCTTTTTGCACCGATACACACACCTGTCCGGCATGATAAAAACCACCTTTTACCAGCATGGGCAAAGCACGTTCAATATCAGCATCCTTTTCAACAATTACAGGTGCTACACCACCATGTTCAAGTGCACTACGAGTTCCCGGTGATAATTTTGACTGCAAGTACCATCCAATCTTAGCCGAACCTATAAATGAAAAGTAATTTACCCTTTTATCAGTTGCCAGTTTTTCTGCCAAATTACTTTTGCACACAGCTACCTGGCACCACTCTTTAGGCAAACCTGCTTCATATAAAATTTCGGCAAAATTTAAGGCAGAAAGTGGAGTACTTGATGCCGGCTTTATAATTACCGGTGCGCCAACAGCTATGGCCGGAACCGTCTGATGTACAGCCAAATTCAAAGGATGATTAAACGCACTTATAGAAACTACTACACCAATGGGTTCACGAAAAGTAAAAGCCATACGGTTTTCAGACGCTTTTGTTAAACCCATGGGGATTTCTTCACCCTTGATTTGACCAATATTTTCAGCGGCCAATTTTACACCGTTAATTGCCCTTAAAACTTCCACTTTCGAATCAGTATAGGGCTTCCCACCTTCCTCAGCTGCAATTTTTGTTAATTCTTCAACTCTTGTACTCATTATTTGGGCTGTTTTCTCTAAAATTTCAATACGCTGATGTTTGGGCAGCCAACGAGATCGGTCATTAAAAAGAGAATGAGCTGTTTCCAGTAAATTTTCCACATGATTTTCATCCATTAGCGAAGTTTCTTTTATCAAATGCCCATCAAAAGGCGATGTTACTTTTAAGTTCATAGTTCTTTGACTTTTAGTTTTTATGTACCACAGCTCAGAGAGCTGTAGTTACGTGAATGCAATTTCGTCATTTACACTTTAGCAAACAAGTATTTGTTGTAAATTCTTAAATGTTCTTGTCAAAAATTATTACCCAATTAAAATTTCTTTATATTTATCTATTTTGTTTGCATATTTGTCCTCTGAAAAATAGTTAAAATACAAATCTAAATATCAAAATGAAAAAAAATCTATTTTTATCTGCTCTATTATTAATCATTGTTTTTAATAGCACAGTTTCTGCTCAAACTCAAGAAAAAAAGAACAAAATAGTAGTTGGTGTATTTAGTGGTAATGGTGCAGGTGCGACTAGTATTGTTGAAACTATAGAAGCTTTAAAAATTGATACAGGTATTTTGCCAATTCCTGTTTCAGCTGCAGATATTCAAGGGAATATTTTAAATGAAATTGATGTTTTAATTTTTCCCGGGGGAAGTGGGAGCAAACAATTAAACAACCTTGGGCAAAGTGGTGCAGATAGGGTTCACAAATTTGTTAAGAAACAAGGCAAAGGAGTAGTGGGGATTTGCGCAGGAGGCTACATATTAAGCACTACACCAACCTACTACAGTTTGGAGTTAACAAGTGCCAAAAATATTGATCGTGCTCATTACGATCGGGGTCGGGGTTTAGTTGAGTTTAAGCTAAGTGAACAAGGTTTTCAGGTTTTTCCAGAACTTAAAGATAATAGCCTATTTTTACAGTATTATGATGGGCCAATTTTGCAACCGGGAGATAGCCTGAATATAAAATATACTGAATTAGGCACCTATGTTACCGATATTCACCCACATAAAGGATACCCTTCAGGCATTACACCAGGAAAAAGTATTCTATTAACTGAAAAAGTTGGCAAGGGACATATATTTGTTGTAGCCGGACACCCTGAGTCCACTCCTGGAATGCGTTGGATGATTCCCCGAATGGCTCGCTGGGCAGCAAACTCAAAATTAGTTAGTTATGATAAAAAGTGGGTGCGCCCGGAACTAAATGATTCTGCAATTTTATTTACATCGGAGCTTGGCAAATATGAAAAAAAACAAAGATGGGCTTTATATAGTGATAAGGCAGATGAAAAGATAACCGCTATGGATAATTTATATAAAATAAGATCCAGGCCGGCAGTAAGATGGAATATTGGTTTACTTCGTGACCATGACCCTAAAATAAGGATTAAAGCTGCAAAGCTATTAATGGAAACGGAATATACAGCTGCAATTACAGACTTATTGATTGCACATAAAGTTGAAAAAAATAAGAAAGTAAAAAAACAAATGGCAAAAGCTATTGATTTTTTAAGTGGGTTTTAGCAGGCTAAGGGTTTTCCAAATTTTAACCCGCCTGTTTTTGAGGAAATTTTCACTCCATTATTGGCCAATTCATCATTTCAGCCAATTTACGAAGCTTTTTATCAGGTGTCACACTTATAGGGTTTCCTGTTGATTGTAAAATAAACCGATCAGAATATGAGTCACCATAACTATATGCTTCCCGTATATCGTAAGATTTATCAAAACAATATTGCCTAGCCCGGACTTCTTTCTCTTTCCCTAAGCAAATCTGCCCTATAGGTTTTCCGGTAAACATGCCATTTGATGTTTCAATGGCGGAACAAATTACTTTGTCAATTCCCAAATAATTTGCAATCGGCATACATATATAAGGTAATGCGGCTGAAAGAATTACAACATTGGCTCCTTTCTTTTTGTGTTGTTCAATTTCTTGAATCATTGAAGGACGAATCATCTGAATCAACTTTTCCTCTACCAATTTTTTTGACAGCTCAATAATTGAAGTTTCCGGAATGCCTTTTAACCATTTTGCCATTGATTCGGCAGCTTTTAAAGGATTTTTCAATCTAAGTTTATACATCAGGGAAAGCATAACTGCTTTTACCAAATCCCGTGTAGACATAAGGCCTTCTTTATAAGCTTCCCACACCATTGCCGACCCACTATTGATTGACAACAAGGTTTTATCCAAATCAAAAAAAACTACATATGATCCATTTTTTGTCAAAACCCTACTTCTTTACATCCGAAAAATAATGATTCCCGTTTGGATTATATATAAACTTAACTTTTGAAGGTAAAATATCAATTTCGAAATGTGTGTCAAAAAACAACTCCCCATCCAGATGGTAAGCTGACTTCTTACCCAGATCAATAATCAATTTTTCCGTTTGGTAATAATTGACTTTAGGATGTGAAACATGTTCGCCTTTTGGCACCTTTAATAATATTGAAAGCCTTTCAAACAGGTTAAGTTTATCAACCATACAAACATCCAGCAAACCATCATCGGCAAAAGCTGTTGGGGTAAGGTAGAAGTCGCCGGCAAATCTGCGGCCAATTGAAATCGTATTTAGAAAACAAACTACATCTTTTTCCTCACCATTAGTCGTTATTTTTGTTTTCTGTTCTTTGAAAAAAAGCAGGTTTTTGAGAATATGCCAAATATATTTACTTTTCCCGCCACGTTTTACTTCACCTGGTGCTGCATAATTTTCTGCTGCCACCTGTGCATCAAAACCCAGACCCATTCCATTAAAAAACAAATTACCATTGCACCTGCCAACATCAATTAAATGTGTATTGGCTTCGAAAAACACATCCCAGTCCTTTTGCTCAAAATGTTTAGCTAAGCCGGGTATTTGTGCAAAATCGTTACCCGTACCTGCAGGAATTAGACCAACATTGACATGAGGATAGTTTATAAGAGCACTTGCCATTTCGTTCAGTGTTCCATCGCCCCCAACTGCCACAATGTGTGTAAACCCTTGCTCTGCAAGTTCTTTAGCAAGCTGGCTGGCATGACCTTTTTGCTTAGTTTTATTAAATTTTGCACTAATGTTTCGCTCTTTTAGTTGTTTATTTAATTCCTGTTCAACAAGTACTGAGATACCATTGCCTGCTACAGGATTAACAATAAATGCCCACTTAGGCTCGTTTGATGTTTCCATTGTTCAATTTTACTTTACGCTGATTCTATTTTAGACTGTACCATCGTAATTATTTCTTTGTCATCCATAGTTTTAAGTTCACTATATGGTATTGGTGCATGTATTATTGCCGATAACTTTGCTGAATAATCAAAATAAAACCTGTTTTTGGGTTTAAAATCAAAAAAACCTATTAGGCTTACTGGCAATATATCCAGTTCACTTGCTTTAAGCACATGCAAAAATCCTTTACGAAAGCTGTTCATTTCACCATTGTTTGTTCTGGTACCTTCAGGAAAAATAGCGACTGTTTGGTTTTGTGTTTTACTGACAAGCTGCTCAATCATCTGTTTTGTATTTCTCAGGTCGGTACTTTTCATGGGAATATAATTAATGACCTCAAGAAATTTTCCAAATACAGGCACTTTTAATAAATGCGCCCTTCCAAACCACGAAACATTCGGGCAGATCGCCATTACTCCCATAATATCAAACATACTGGCATGGTTGGCCATTAATATGTATTTACGTTCCCTGTTTAAATTTTCTATTCCTTGCACCCGAAAAATTTTACCCGTAATAAAAAATGTACCATGTGCCCAAAAACTAAGAACCATTCGTACGGCTTTTTGTAAACCAAATACATTTAACAGCAGAATTATAAGAACATTAATAAAAGTAAACGGATATAAAACCGAATAGGACAAAATGGTGTATGTATATAGTATAGCAATCCTCATGCTCTTTTAACACATTTTATTTTAAGGATAACAATATACAATTTTTTACCAATAAGTAAAATTGCAGGTTAACCCGGAAAATTCATAGAATTTTCCCTATCTGCGATAGCGACTAAGATTCACATCCAATTTTGATACCCAAAATTAGGTTCACCTAAGTCGGGGTTTCTCGCATTTAGATACATGAATAAAAAAATCCATGAATAATGCGAGTTAATTGTATGCGCCATAATTATTTTATGCGACAATATCAATTTACGAATACAAGCCTGTAATATTCTGAAAATCAAATTATGAGTCAGGAGTTCTGATACTAAGTGCTTGTTCAGTAATAAAGTTTACAATTATAAGGCAGTTATTTTGTTCTTTTTCAAATTAAAAAAAACTGCAAATAGCGAGCTATTTAAAGC
>JBDLJL010000118.1:0-16277 GCA_039714415.1 Bacteroidota bacterium | reverse complement strand
GTCGAAGCATAGCTTAATAAGATTCCTGTTCATTTGGAAAATCATGATCTTTTACATCTTTAATATAATTTGAAACAGCACCTTTTATTTCTTCAGAAAGGTTATGATAACGCCTTAAAAAACGTGGGGAGAATTCTTGTGTAATACCCAACATATCATGTATAACTAGTACTTGTCCATCAACATCACCACCGGCACCAATACCAATTATTGGTACTCTCAACTCACTTGCTACCTTGCCTGCCAGCTCTGCAGGTATTTTTTCAAGTACAATTCCAAAACATCCGGTTTCTTCCAGAAGATGGGCGTCTTCAACCAATTTTTGTGCCTCTTCCTCTTCTTTTGCCCTTACCACGTATGTACCAAATTTATGAATAGACTGTGGCGTTAATCCTAAATGACCCAATACCGGGATTCCTGCACTTAAAATTCGTTCAACTGATTCTTTGATTTCAGCCCCACCTTCCATTTTTACAGCATGGGCACCCGTTTCTTTCATAATCCTGATGGCAGCTGAAAGTGCTAATTTGGAATTTCCCTGGTATGAACCAAAGGGTAAGTCAACAACTACTAAAGCTCTATTGACTGCTTTTACTACTGAACTGGCATGATAAATCATTTGATCAAGTGTAATAGGCAAGGTAGATTCATGTCCTGCCATTACATTTGAGGCAGAATCACCTACCAAAATAATATCAATTCCTGATTGATCAATAATTTTGGCCATAGAATAATCATAGGCTGTTAGCATGGCAATTTTTTCGCCTCGCAATTTCATTTCATGCAAAACATGTGTAGTTACTCTCCGAATATTAGAATGTACTGACATAATATTTGTTTAAATTGATGTTTGCAAAGGTAAATCTAAAATCTAAATTTTAAAATTTAATATCAGAATCCTGTCTTTTTGACAGGCAATATGACAGAAATTTAGTCAAAAAAATCATTAATAAGTCAAATTTTCACTTAAAAATGTAAAAATGGTGTTGGCATAATGATTGAGAAAAACAAAACGAAAAATGAAATAAATTTTCAGAATCGGGATTGTCCTATTCTGGCAAAATAAAAAACAAATTATAAATTAAATATCATAAAAAATGGGAAAAATTATTGGAATAGATTTAGGTACAACAAATTCATGCGTTTCAGTAATGGAAGGTAACGAACCAGTTGTTATTCCAAACAGCGAAGGTAAAAGAACTACTCCATCAATTGTTGCATTTATTGAAGGTGGTGAACGTAAAGTTGGCGACCCGGCTAAACGACAGGCAATTACAAATCCTGAAAAAACAATATACTCAATTAAAAGGTTTATGGGAGAAACCTATGACAGGGTACAAAAAGAAATTAGCCGGGTTCCATATAAAGTTATTAAAGGAAAAAACAACACACCTAGAGTTTTAATAGATAACAGGGAATATTCACCGCAGGAAATATCAGCAATGGTACTTCAAAAAATGAAAAAAACGGCTGAAGATTATCTTGGACAGGAAGTTACCGAGGCAGTTATTACTGTACCTGCTTATTTTTCTGATTCACAACGTCAGGCAACTAAAGAAGCTGGTGAAATTGCTGGTTTGACGGTAAAAAGAATTATTAATGAGCCTACTGCTGCTTCATTAGCTTATGGCCTTGATAAAAAAGGAAAAGATATTAATGTTGCTGTATTTGACTTAGGTGGTGGTACTTTTGATATTTCTATTCTTGAATTGGGTGATGGTGTATTTGAAGTTAAATCTACAAATGGTAATACACATTTAGGTGGTGATGATTTTGACCAGGTAATTATTGACTGGTTAGCTGAAGAGTTTAAAACAGAACATAATATTGACCTTAGGAAAGACCCAATGGCACTTCAAAGGTTAAAAGAAGCTGCTGAAAAAGCAAAAGTTGAGCTTTCAAGCGGTTCAAGTACCGAAATTAACCTGCCATATGTTATGCCGGTTGATGGAATACCAAAACACCTTGTAAAAACTTTATCAAGAGCTAAATTTGAACAATTAGCAGATAAGTTAATTCAGGATGTAATTGCTCCTTGTAAAGCTGCAATGAGTGATTCAGGCTTAAGTGTTTCTGACATTGATGAGGTCCTTTTAGTAGGTGGTTCTACACGTATGCCAGCTATTCAGGCAAAAGTTAAAGAGTTTTTTGGAAAAGAAGCATCCAAAGGGGTAAACCCTGACGAGGTTGTTGCCGTTGGTGCTGCAATCCAGGGTGGTGTTTTAACTGGTGAAGTAAACGATGTTCTTTTATTAGATGTTACGCCTCTTTCTCTTGGAATTGAGACTATGGGACAGGTAATGACTAAACTAATTGAGGCAAATACAACAATCCCAACAAAAAAATCGGAAACTTTCACCACAGCTGTTGATAATCAACCTTCTGTAGAAATTCATGTATTACAGGGTGAAAGACCAATGGCAAAGGATAATAAAACAATTGGTCGTTTCCATTTGGATAGTTTACCGCCAGCACCAAGGGGGGTACCTCAAATTGAAGTTACTTTTGATATTGATGCCAATGGTATTTTGAATGTTTCAGCAAAAGATAAAGGAACAGGAAAAGAGCAGAGTATCAGAATTGAAGCTTCTTCTGGTTTAAGTGATGCCGAAATAGAAAAAATGAAAAACGAGGCTAAAGAGAACGAGGAAAAAGATAAAGCCGAGCGTGAAAAAATTGACAAGTTAAACCAGGCTGACAGTTTAATTTTCCAAACTGAAAAACAATTAACTGAATTTGGTGATAAATTACCTGCTGATAAAAAAGGTCCTATAGAAGCTGCATTAAATAAGTTAAAAGATGCACATAAAGCACAGGATATTGCTGGTATAGATGCTGCTACAGAGGAGCTAAATACGGTTTTCCAGGCTGCTTCACAGGAAATGTATAATGCGCAGCAACAACAGCAAGCTCAAAATCCTGAAGGTGGTGAACAACAACAGCAAGGTGGAAACACCGGTGGTGATGATGTAACTGATGTTGATTTTGAAGAGGTAAAATAAAGCTCTAAATATAAATAAGTTTGAAAAGACTGTCTCTAAAGGGACGGTCTTTTTTTTTTGATTTATTTAGAAAAAAAGTGTTATTTTATAGTGACATTTTGTGGGTTAATATAAATATGGTTTAATTTTTTTAATTCTTTGTTCACCTAAATATTTATAAATATGAGTAATATTTTTGTTTTTTTTCTAATCCTGGTGTTTATAATTGCACCTGTTACTGTAGGTATTTTTTATTTAATTTTTAGGAATACTGTAATATTTGTGGTCGGAATGACTATTACTATTCCCATAATATTGATTACTTTTTTCACTTATATTATTGGTGTTGATGGTTTACATCATATGATTTGGGCAGTACCTGTTGCTGTTGCATCTTTAATATTAGCTTACTATTACATGAACAAAAGAATTGGATTTCCTTTAAAAGAGATATCATCTCAAATTTCTTCAGTTTCAAAAGGACAACTCTCCATTAATATTGATGAACGATATTTTCAGTATAAAAATGAAATTGGGACTATATCCTATTCATTAAACTTAATGTCAGATCATTTAAAAAGAATCGTTGGGGATGTTAAAACTGCTGCTGAAATGTTAGCTTCGGTAAGTAATGAAATGAATACCGGGGCACAGGAAATGTCCAATATTTCCTCTGAACAGGCAGCCTCATTTGAAGAGGTTTCGTCTTCTGTAGAGCAAATTGTTGAAAAAACACGGGATAATAATCAAAATGCCCAGCATGCAGAAAAAGTAGTTGCCAAATCAGTTGAAAAAATTGAACAAAATAATACAAGTGTTCAAAAGGCAGTTAGTTCATTATCAATTATTTCAGATAGGATTAATGTGATTAATGATATTGCATTTCAAACTAATATACTTTCATTAAATGCCGCTATTGAAGCTGCTCGTGCAGGCGTATCAGGTAAAGGATTTAGTGTGGTTGCCAATGAAGTTGGAAAATTAGCTGAAAGGAGCAAGGTTTCAGCAATGGAAATTGAAAAAATATCAAATGAAAGTTCTAAAATAGCTAACGAAACTAGTATAATATCTGAAAGTATTGTTCCGGAGATTAAGAATACATCAACATTAATTCAGGAAATTGTTATAAGTAGTAAGGACCAGGAAAATGGAGCTGTGCAAATTAATACTACACTTACCGAGTTAAATGATTCAGTTCAAAAATTGGCTAGTAGTTCTGAAGAGACTGCTGCAAGTGCTGAGGAGTTATCCGGTCAGGCTGAACAACTCAAAGATTTGATATCCTTCTTTAAAATAAATTAAATGATTACGTACTTTTAGTTGCTATTTATGTATTAAAATACCATAATAAAACACCTACTATAAATATAATCTTGATCCTTTATTCAATTATAATAGGTGTTTTTAGGTTTATTAAAATTTAGCAATTTTGAACTGAATGAATAGTAAATAGTGTTTCTAAGAAAACTCTATACTTTTTGAGTGGCTAAAAAAACAACAAGAACCAGGCTTGTGAAACCTTGAAAATAGAGAGTTTCCTTTTGTAAATGACCTGTTTTCAAGGTGAGCGTAACGCAGTTATTGGTGTTTTTTTTATAGCCACTAATTAATAATTTTACTTTGAAATTAATTATCAATATGTTTTATATAACTTAACTTTGGAATATCTAATTTTGCTGCTATTGGACGTAAAGACAAATCCATTGAACCGTATTCCATTCCCTTATCAGAAAGAGCCCGGCAAATAAAATTATAGTCTTCAGTTTCAGATTGACTTATAACAATATTTATTTTACTTCCTGCAAATGCTAAATTTTCAGCTTTTACCACTCCTCGTTCAACAATATATGACAGGCTTTTGTTCCCCATATTGTGGGCTAAAAGCTGACCGGCAGCTTTACTCAACGAGTGCATTAAAATAGCTACTGGAACTGCTGGAAAATTTTGGAAATGACCTTGACACTCGTTTGGTTGTAATGGCCCAAGCGAAGTTTTCAATATATTATTTGTAAAAATCGGTTCACTTAAAGGGTGATCTTTTTGATAAGGACTATTATATATAGGTATAAATGGCTCATTTTGTTTATTTTGGATAAATAGTTTTTCAAACAAATTATGTTGCATAATTTTATATGTTACCTCAATTATAAATAATAGCTGCCCATTTTCTGTAAATAGTTTTGTAGAGACGATTCCGTTTCTTTTATCTAAGTGAACAACATTTGCCTTGCCGAAAAGAACCCCAGTTTCATCTAAATTTGATATTTTTTTAACTTTTGCACCCACAGCAAGATAGTAATGCCTGCCTGGGTTAGGATTCTTTATCGACAAGGCACAAGAACCTAAAATAGCCATATGCCTGCCTGCCTCGGCAGCTGAAATAATTCCATACTCGTTTCCCATAGGTTGTTCAACAGGAACCATTGCGGATAGTGTCTCATTTGTTTCCATTACCATATTGCTCAAGGCAAAATAGGGTGGTTTAACAGAAATTTTGTTCAAAATTTTTTCAATCATCTATTTACATTTAAAGGTTAATAATTACATGCATACTAATAGTTATATAGCAGCACTTGTTAATAATAAATAAGATTTCAATTCTGAATTAGGTTAAATACCAAAAAAAAGAACTGTTTTACTATTAATTACCCAAACCCATAAAATGTTACTATGTAAATCCAGATTTTTTTTATTTTTTTTAACATGTCTCTGTAAGTGTTAGAAATACAGGTGTTTGCCGTGTTTGTGAGTTATATTATTAATTATTTTCTTATTCCTTTTTTGAAATGATTATATTTGAAAATGAATTCTATCAATAAGAATCAATTTAAAAAGGTGTTTCTTATTTGTTATTGAAATTTATTTGATTAATATAGAAAAATCACTATTTCAAATTATTATACAAGGAATGAATTATGAAAAAAAATATTTTTTACACAATTTTTTTAATGATTATTTCTCTTCAGATTTTTGCCCAGGTAAATAATACATATCTGGATTATTTTAGAGAAAAGTTAAGAATTAATTCGAAACCAGTTAAAATTGTTGACTATAAGGATATAAAAGGTAGTCCGTATTTAACTGATGATTTTGTTGATAGTAAAATATATTTTAGGAAAGACAGCGTTTTTAAAATACCATTACGTTACAATGTATTTGATCAAAGTATGGAATACATGCAAAATAATATGGTTTATGCTATTTCAAATCCTGAAATAATAGAAAAAATTGAAATGGATAATTGGGCTTTTATTTATTACCGAAACAATGAAAACATAAAATATAATTCATATTACGAATTGTTGGTGTCTGGTAAAAGTTATTTATTGGCAAAAAAAGATATTGGGTATAGAGAAGCAGAACCACCAAAACCTATTGTTGAGTCCGAACCTGCTAAATTTTTCAAACGAAAAGATACTTATTATGTTGTAATTGATGGTGCTTTACCAGCTTTAGTTAAAAACAAAAAAGTACTATTAGAGATTTTCAAAGACAAAGAGGATGAAATTGAAAAATTTATAAAAAAGGAGAAAATATCCTATAAAAAGAGAAAGGACATAATACGATTAGTTGAATATTATAATGGTTTGTGAAAAAAAAAAGGAAAAGCTGGTAATAAGGCTAAGGTGGAGGCTGAGGCGAAGGGAGCTTATTGAACCCTTAAACTCTGGTTAAAGCTATATCAGTCTTCTGATTAATTTTAATATTTAAAAATAAGTTTAAGATAATTGAATATTATGCTAAAAAACAAAAGTATTGGAACAGAGCAATTTAAAATTGCTTCTTATCAAATGGATATAAAAGGAAATGCTACATTAACTTCTTTATCTGGTTTTTTTCAGGAAATTGCAGGTAACCATGCTAATGCTAATGGTTTTGGTTACAAGCAAATGATTGATAATGGACATATCTGGGTATTGACCCGTTTAAAGATGGAAATTCATAAATTTCCGGTTTGGGCAGAAGAAATTAATGTGAGTACATGGGTAGTAAACCGTGAAAAATTTTTTTCGCGCAGGGATTTTCAAATCCATAGTCAAAACAATGAATTATTGGTTTCGGCCTCAAGTGGTTGGATGCTTCTTGATTTGAAAACAAAAAGGCCTAAGTTGGTTGATTCTATTGAGATGGATATCCCAATGCATCCTGAAAAACTAGCTATAAATGGTGAATTTTCGAAAATTGAAACCGTTAGTTTAATTGATGCAAAAAATGACTATCTAGTTCGTTACAGTGACCTAGATATCGCTAATCATTTAAATAATGTTATATATACAAGGATTCTTCTTGATAGTTATTCATACGACTGGAGAAAGTCCAAAGTGCCAAAATCATTTGAAATTAATTATCTTGTAGAAGCTGTATATGCTGATGAACTTGAAATAATAAATAGCAAACCTATAGGTGAAAATAGTATAATTATTCAGGAAATGAAGAGGAAATCTGATGATAAAATAATTTGTAAGGCAAGGGTTGAATGGGATTAGTACCTTAATTTTTATTTGGCAGAAAATTTATGACGCTGATCTACACTGATCTTTATGATTTTTCAACAACGTAGTTGTTGAGAAAAAAATGTTGTTTTTTAATCATAAATATTTGCGTTAATCTGCGTCCAGGCTTTTCTTGCTTTTGGGAATGTAATTATAAATATGGCTAAGGAACGGGCTAAGGCAGCTTTAATAAACCATATCGGTTTCAGTAAGCCGCCTCAACACAGCCTGATTTATTGGAAACACAGTATTTAACCTAATAAAATTTAAAAAATGAGAAAGCTTACCAAAATGTTGTTTTTATTTAATTTACTAAGTATTTCGATTGTAATAGATGCCCAAATTGATAAAAGCGATTGGGTAGGGGATGTGCCTGATGGATGCACTGCTATTACCGTAGGTAAAAAAGCAAGTGCCGATGGGTCTGTAATGAACTCCCATACTGATGATAGCCATCGTACACGTTCATGGATGGATATTGTACCATTTAAAAAGCATAAAAAGGGTGATAAAACTCCAATGTACAAAAGGTCTTCTACAAATAAATATGCAATGCCTGCATATCAGCATACAGAGATAGGGCAAATTCCGCAAGTTGAACAAACTTTTGGCTATATTAATACCGCATACCCGGCAATGAATACAAAACAACTTGCCTGTGGCGAATCAACGTTTGGGGGTAGGGCAGAATTGCAGTCAGATAAGGGGCTAATTGACTGTCAACGGCTTATAAAATTGATGCTTGAACGCTGCACTACGGCAAGGGAGGCAATAACCATGGCAGACGAACTAACAAAAAAATATGGATGGAACGATGCAGGTGAGTGTATTACTATTTCTGATAAAAAGGAAGTTTGGCATCTGGAGATTATGGGTATGGGCAAAGGGAAAATTGGCTCTGTTTGGGTAGCTCAAAGAGTACCTGATGATCATATTTCAGTAAATGCAAATGCAAGTACTATTAAGCATATTGATTTGGATAATACTGATTATTTTATGGCTTCAGATAATATCTATTCGCTGGCTAAAGAAAAAGGCTGGTGGAATGGTGATAAAACAGAATTTCAGTTTTGTTATGTTTATGCCCCGGAAAGCAGAAATTCATTTGCATCAAGGCGTAGAGAATGGCAGGTGTTTAATATGGTAGCACCTTCTTTAAAGCTTGATCCAAATGATAAAGATTATCCATTTTCAATAAAACCTGATAAGCAGGTGAGCCTTGAAAAAATGGTAGAGATATTTAAAGATTATTTTGAGGGTACGCCATTTGATATGGTGAAAAATATAAAATCAACAAATAAAGAGGGTAAATCAGTTATCTCACCATTTGCCAATCCGTTTATGCCTTATGATATGTACGAACTTTTTAAAATTAATGGTGGTTGGGATGAACTAGGGGAACGAACCATTGCCAGATGGTATACAATGTACGGAACCATTATTCAGTCTCGTGATTGGTTACCCGATGAAATTGGTGGTGTAGTTTGGTTAGCTCAGGATAATATTGCCACTTCTGTTTATATACCTATTTACTGTGGGGTGAAAGACTTGCCTGAATCTTATAAAACCCCGGGGAGAATTGATGGATATACCAGAGAATCTGCATGGTGGGCATTCAATCGTCTATCTACATTAACGACTCAACGATGGGGTGATATCAGGCATGATGTAGATGCAGTTTGGAATCCATTGCAGGAAAAGTTGTTTGAACAACAGGGTGAATTTGAAAAAAAGGCACTAGGTTACAAAGGAAAGAAAAGAATAGAAACACTGACTGAATATACCATTAAATTGGGAAATACCGCTGTTCAAAAAGCATGGGAGACTGGCGATTTTATTTGGACAAAGTATGATGAGAAGTTTTAATTGGTAACTGGTAGTTGATGCTATTGAATTAATATTGTCTGATCAATGTTGTTTAGTTAAGGCTGAAAGCCTTATAGCTAATAGCACAACGCCCTGTGTGATAATCATAGCATATAATTCAGTCCTGGGCGAAAGCTTTGGAATCCTTATTTTGTAGAATCGTTTTTTTTAGAAATATAAGATTTTAATAGACAGAACTTTACAAAAAGTACAATTTTGAAAATAACATTTTTAGGAACCGGAACTTCACAAGGTGTACCAGTTATTGGTTGTGAGTGTGGAACTTGCAAATCGGATGATGTGCGGGACAAAAGATTAAGAACCAGTGTTTTAATTGAGCATGAAGGAAAAACATTTGTAATTGATACAGGGCCTGATTTCAGGCAACAAATGTTAAGGGAAAATGTTAAGGACTTGACAGCCATTCTTTTTACACATGAACATAAAGATCATATTGCCGGGCTTGATGATATTCGGGCTTTTAATTATATTCATAAAAGACCGATGGATGTATATGCCGATGTACGTGTACAAAAAGCTTTACGAAGAGAATATGCTTATGTTTTTGCAGAAGACAAATATCCAGGGATACCGGAAATGAGAACCTATACTATTGATAATGCCCCTTTTTTTGTTGATGATGTGAAAATTATTCCTATTAGGCTCATGCATTATCAATTACCTATACTTGGTTTTAGAATTAACAATTTTACGTATATAACGGATACAAATTATATTGAACCTGAAGAGAAAGAAAAGATAAAAGGTTCTAAAGTGATAGTTGTAAATGCTTTACGAAAGAAAAAACATATCTCTCATTTTAATCTTGAAGAGGCACTTGAACTTATAAAAGAATTAAAACCAGAACTGGCTTATTTAACACATATAAGCCATTTAATGGGACGGCAGGCTGATGTCGAAAAGGAATTGCCGGATAATGTGAAATTTGCTTATGATGGACTATGTTTTAGCACTAATTCAATATAGTAAGACCTTAGTAAGAAACATTGGGTAAAGGGTTATCAAAAAGATCTGTAAATTTTTTTAAATCCTCAACTTTATCACTATTCTTCTTCCTTTCATATGAATAAATCAAATTTAGAAGAAGTCTTTGGATGATTGTTTTAGTATCGCATGGTCTATAAAAAAAGTCTTGCGTTTTTATTTTTTGCTGCTTTAAAAAATAATCTATCTCACGTTTTGTTAAAACAGCACCGTTGTTATAGGGGTTAATGTAAAACGAAACAATTTTGTTTTCAATGTCTGTATCCAGTGCTGAGTCATATAATTCTTCAGCGTATGCAAGAATGAAATTTTTTGGGAGGTTAACACCGTAAACAGGTAAGCCAAGCTTCTCAGTAATAATTAAATATAAAATCGCAAGAGAAATAGGGTTACCCTTTTTTGTTTCAAGTACCTGGTTAATATATGAGTTTTTTGGAGAATAAAAATCAGTATTATTCCTGCCAAATTTATGAATATTATAAATAATATGATTGATGACCCGAATCTGTTCCAGGGGCGTTAAATTATCATTCATTTGAAGCCAGGCATCTCTTTTAATTTTTTCAATTTTTTGACCAATCAAATGATATTCAAGATCAGGGAAATTAAATTTGGCTATTAAAAATGATGCATCTAAAAGGTTTTCACCTCCTTCATCAACCCAATTTTTAAATCTACTCAATGTGTCATCAAACTGAACGTCAGAAATTATTGCAGATGTCCGTTCTAAGAAAAGCTCATCTTTACTATTTTCCCACGCATTTTTTAGTTCGGGTACAATTACAGCACCAATCTCAATAAGCCTTTTTTTTACTGATGTATATACAGTATGATTTGGATCATCAAGCAAAGTAATTAATGCTTTTAATTCAGAATTTTCCATTATTTTACAAGATACAAAATTTTTCCAAAATAAAACAAACCTATTACCATCAGGAATTAGGATTGTTTTATTCTTTATGGATCTAAAAACTGGTAACTGGAGATTAGTAACTGGTGATTGGTTGTTCGTTAATCTCAAATTTCAATCAGTAAGTCTGTCAAGAACCTTAACAACCAACTTTTCCATAGTGACTTTATAATCCTGGCTATATTCTTTTCTTATTCTGTTAGCTATTATATTACATACAGTTACGGCTTTATGTCCAAGGAGTTTTGACAAACCGTAAATAGCTGAACTTTCCATCTCAAAATTGGTTATTTTTTTATTATTATAATTAAAATCGGATATTTTTGAGTTTAAATCTGGGTCAACCACTGGTAATCTTAAAAATCGTCCTTGTGGGGCATAAAAGCCAGGTGCTGAGATTGTTAAGCCTCTTTGCATATCTTTTTCGCCAACTTTGTTTAACAAGTCTTTTGATGCACTTACAAAATAAGGCTTAGCAAGCTTGCTGTTCCAATCAACAGATTCGGTGAAGGCCTTCTCTATGGTTGAATCACTAATTTTGTCTCTGTCCTGATAAAAATTGAGCAGACCATCAAAACCAATCGCCATTTCAGAAATAAGAGGTGTGTCAACAGGAATATTTTCCTGAAGAGCACCAGATGTACCTATTCTTACAAGATTTAAAGATTTATGTTCTTTTTTAACTACACGGTTTTTTAGGTCAATATTGCAAATGGCATCCAGTTCATTTAAAACAATATCAATATTATCAGTACCAATTCCAGTTGATAAGGCAGTAATCCTTTTTCCATTATAATAACCGGTATGTGTCCTAAATTCCCTATTTTGAACTTTAAACTCAACTTTGTCAAAGTATTTTGATATCATATTAACCCTATCCTGATCGCCAACTAATATAATGGTGTCAGCAATATTTTCAGGTAGCAGGTGTAAATGAAAAATGCTCCCGTCTTTGTTTAATATTAATTCCGACTCTCCTATTTTCTGCATATTATATTTTTTAAATCAACTTATCTTTACATCTCTTAATATGAAACCGCAAAACGCTACCAAGTCTTCCTATCGTCAGGCGTTGGCAAGAATTTGCTGCCCCATATTTTCACATTTTCTCATCCTCAAATTTTCAAATTTTAACATTGGTCACTGAGTTTGTCGAAGTGTCACATCCTCTCTTTATTTATCAATTTGCCCTTTTCATCATAGAAATACCATTTCCCTTTTTTTCTGCCGTTTTTATATTTTCCTTTTATTTTTGTTCTACCCGTTTTGTAATAAAATTCTGCATCACCATTCAGCATACCTTCTTCATAATTCAGGGTTGCTTTTTGGGCGCCATTTTGGTAAAATTCTAGATAAACACCATTAATAACATCCTCTTCATAAATTACTTCAACCATTTTTGTTTCTTTGTTATCGTCATAAAAAAAGAATGCTTCACCATTAACTTTTCCATCTTTATAGTTGACTGAGCTTTTCAGGTTCCCATCTGGGTAGTATGTACGCCATATCCCACTTAACTGGTTATTTGATATAATTCCCTCAAATTTTATGAATTGATTTTCTTCATGTACTTTTTTATAAGGTCCATCAGTGTTTAAAACGGAGTCAGGTAAAATAATTTTAAATCTCAACGAGTCAAAATCTTCTGTTCTAAGTGCTTCAGATGTTTTCTTTTCAAATTTTTCCAATTCATCATTTAAAGCTGCATCAGGATCATGCTCTGCCATAAGAACCGTTTTAAATAAATCTCCTTCAGCTACCAATTGAAATCCTATCCGGTTAAAACTTAATATTAAATCTTTATTTTCCTTTACGGATTTTTTTGTTTCGAAATTTGAAAATTGATAAAGGTTAGTGTACATTTTGGGCATTTGTAAAAACATGCTCAAATTTGATTTAGCATCAAAATTGTCCTTAAAATCCATAAACTTTTCATTATGCGAAAGTGTGTGTCCCTTAATGTATTCATCAATTATTTCTTTTATTGCTTCTTCTGAATTACTTAGCACCATAAGATCTTCAATATAAGTAATATATGGCTTTTCAAGTTTTTTAAATAACTTACCAAGAAATAATTTAAAAAAGCCTTTTATTTCGAGATATTTTATTTCAAAATTTTTGTATTCAATTGATTTAAACTTAGCCGGGCTTCGTTTTTTTATTTGGTTGGTAATTTTACCAAAACCGCTTTTTGCATCTTCTATATCGTTAGCATGTATGGCAACAACAACATCTTCTACCCTGGTTTTTCCCTGAGGTCTGAGCTTAATAAATGCTATTTCTTCCCCAATCCAGTTAAAGAAGTCTTTTTCCACATCAATATCAAGGAATTTTTCCATACGTTGGACATTTTTTTCATAATCTTCCATGTCCTTTTCATTGTCCTTTTTATATTGGTCAATAAGGCTTTGGTAAAACATGCTGTAACTTTTGAAACCTATAGATAAGTACAAAGCAGCCTGGTCTGAGATTATGTTGTAGGCATGCATCTTTCCGGGCTTTACATCAGATAGTGCACTAAAGTATGATGTTGCAGAATCAAGAACTGTATATCCATCAAAACTTAAGTGGTCATCTTCAAGATTTGCATGGAAAATAGAAAATGAAAGGGCATCGGCAATTCCTTTAGTCGATTCTTCCATATCTTCCATATAAATATTAGTAAATTGAGGAAGTTGCTCATAGTTAAAAAAGAACTTTAATAGTTTCCTGCTACTTAAATCCTCTGAAACTTCAACAAATTGCTCATTGTTTTCCCAGTATTTTATATCTTTTTGGTCAACAGATCTTTCTATAAGTTCAGCAGTAAACGAACCAACCAATAGGTTATCTAAAATATAAAAGTAAATTATATTCGTATGATCCTCAATTTCAGTAAACTCAAGAATTTCCACATTTTGATATTTCCTTTTTTTAAGTGTATATCCTTCAACTAGTTTTAGTGCATCATCAATTCCTTTTGATAGTGTTTTGGCAGTCTGCAGGTCAACAATAAACAGAAAGTCGTAGTCTACTCCCGAAATCATGTGGGCAGATATCAACATGTTCCTGTTGCCTAAAAGCAAATCCATTGCTTTATTATTTGCTAAAAACTCATCCAGTAATTCTGCATATTCATTTATATCTTCAAAATAAGGATTCTTAAGTAAATGTTTCCATATATTGCTTTCACTTATTTTTGTCCAGCCTTCTGAAAGGTTTGACGTGCTAATAATAAATATCGGGTTATTGGGGACAACACTAAAGTCCGCTCGGTTTTCATGTTTTACAATATAATTATCATAGGCATAATATCCCCCGGCGATTATAGCACCAAACAATACAATAATAAAGAACCTTTTTAGAAATTTCATTAGTTTAAATTTAGAGTGAAGTAATTTTCTTAGTTTCAAATTTAGTATAAAAATCCAACAAATCTAAAATCTAAAATCTAAAATCAAAAATTTACTTATGTTTTGGTATATTTGCGCACTTAATTTTAAATTTAATATATGTATCAAACAATTTTTATAATTATAGTAGCTATTTTGGTGGCTGAATATTTAATTTCAAGATTATTGGACAATTTGAACACCCAATGGCGTGGAAAGGAATTACCTGAAGAACTTATCGGAATTTATGATGAGGATAAATATAAAAAATCACAGGATTATGGAAAAACAAATAGCAGGTTTGCACTAATAAGTGGTAGTTTTCAATTGATTTTAATTTTATTAATGTTATTTCTTGGTGGATTTGCATGGTTTGACGAAATAGCTCAAGGATTTTCATCGCACTTTGTTTGGTCAGCCCTAATATTTTTTGGGATTCTTTTTTTTCTATCTGATATTATTAATATCCCTTTTTCAGTTTATAGCACTTTTGTTATTGAAGAAAAATTCGGTTTTAACAAAACAACTGTCAAAACCTTTATTTTAGATAAATTAAAAGGCTGGTTACTTACCATAATTATTGGTGGGGGGCTTTTAGGTTTTATTATATGGTTATACTTTCAAACAACTGATATGTTTTGGATTTATGCCTGGATTGCATTAAGCGTTTTTTCCATTTTTATGACCATGTTTTATTCAAACCTGATTGTTCCACTATTTAATAAACAAACACCTCTTGAAGATGGCGAGTTGCGGGATGCAATTGCCGGATTTGGTGAAAAAGCAGGCTTTAAAATTGATAATATTTACGTAATTGATGGTTCAAAAAGATCATCAAAAGCAAACGCATATTTTACAGGTTTAGGAAAAAAGAAGAGAATTGTTTTGTATGATACATTAATTAATGATTTAAGTGTTGAAGAAATTGTTGCTGTTTTGGCACATGAAATAGGTCATTACAAATTAAAACATACACTTGTATCAATGATTCTTTCAATAGTTCAATCCGGGGTGATATTTTATATCCTTTCTTTATTTATTGGCAATAAAGATTTGTCTATGGCACTTGGTGCAGAAAAATACAGTTTTGAACTAAGCCTGATAGCTTTTGGTATGTTGTTTAGTCCTATATCTACTGTAATTGGTTTATTTATGAATGTTTTTTCACGAAAAAATGAATACCAGGCCGATAATTTTGCCAATAGTTTTGGTTTGGGCGATTCCTTAATTTCTTCATTAAAAAAACTATCAATAAGTAGTTTGACTAATCTAACGCCACATCCGGCTTATGTGTTTGCTTATTATTCTCACCCTACTTTATATCAAAGGATTTTGGCAATTAAAAAGAATTGAATATCGTTTATTGAATAATGAATAATATTCATTAAGAGGTGATTATGTTTAGCCGTTAGCATTAATTTCCCCATATCAGTGAAACTGATTGGTGCCTCAAGCTATGAGGGGATTAATAATTAATGAAATTTGACTTTAGTTGGAATTAAAATGATAGGAAAAGATTTTACACCAATAAATTTAAGCGATTTTCTGAAAAATTCTGAATTCCTAAATCCATATAAAGAACACTATGAAGAATATGTAGTTGATTTTGCAATTAAAGCAATAGATTATTGGGGAATAGACCTGAAAAAAG
>JBDLJL010000117.1:0-16358 GCA_039714415.1 Bacteroidota bacterium | reverse complement strand
TACGAAAAATAATGATTAACGAATGCCTTATGTTTTTAAGGAAAAGAATCAACTTTAAACTTATTTCAATTGATGGAGCAAGCCAAATAGAAGCTAGAATAGAGCCAAATAACAGTTTTGAATTAAAAGATTATTTAAAATTAATAAACGATTTACCGATAGGTTACAGGACTGTATTTAATTTACATGCTATTGAAGGCTATAAACATAATGAAATTGCCGAGATATTAAATATCAGTGAAAGCACTTCTCGGTCGCAACTAACCAAAGCAAGGAAGTTGCTGAAACAAAGAATCAATAAAAATGGGATAATATATGCCTGATAATAATACAGATAAAATTTTCAAGAAAAAGATTGAAGAACTTTCCATGATTCCTTTGACCATGAAATGGGATAAAGAAAACTCCTGGAAAAGACTTAAGCTGAAAAGGCAACAAAAAGCGATTATTCGATTATCTTATTATGCAGCAGCAATAATTATTATTGGGCTAATGATTAGTAATGTTTATCTAGGTAAAATAAAACCCTTATATAATCAGAGCAAAAGTGGACAATATTCAGAAATGAGTGAATTTCAGAAAAGACTAAAATTAAAGGAAATTGAAGATAAAATGAATAGGGATTATACAAGAAAAATTTCCTGTTATACTTGTGAAGATGATTATTTAATAACCAATAACGATAACAGGCCTGCTAAATTTAGGTATTTTCAAACTAATTATAATTAAATTTTTAAATTATGAGAATCAATAAAATTATTATAATTGTTCCATTGCTATTATTCAGTTGTTGTAGTCAGGATAATAAAAATAAACCTATAAATGATAATATGTTATTGGCCAAGGAAGTTAAAGCTACTTGTGTTGCAATTGTTGATAATCAGGACAACCCTGACTGGACTAGAGGTTTCAACAACGAAGCATTTTTTAAAAACGCATTTAATAGGGCTTTTTCAGGTGAAGTACCGATATATGGGGAGGCTTTTTTAAGTGATTTAAATAATAAAAAACTTTTTACAGCCGAGGATATCAAAAAAAGATTAAATGGAAAAACTGATAAAATAAATTTTAAAGAATTCAAACAAATCATTTTTTACGAAAAATGGGAGTTTAATAAAGAAAAGCTTCAGTTTTATAAAGAAGTAATTGGATGGACTCCTATAAAATTCTGGAATGAAGATGGGAAAACACTTAAGAAAATGATTTTTAATGTATACCCAGAAAACCCAGGGAAAGGGAAATTAATTGCCGAAAATATATTTTACGAACTTCCCTGGGATCAAGAATATCCAGATATATACACTGGCTTTGATCAGGACATTTTTATTATTGAGCTATATGATGGCATAAAATCTGGTGAAATAGAAACCTATGACCCTATTTATCTTGTTGACAAATCCAAAAGAAAATTTACACCAAAACAGCTAAAAGAATATATGGGTCGGGAATTAGAATCTGATTTGACGTATCCTTATTACCCCACTATGGGTTCTATCCTGTTTGAAGAAGACTGGTATTTTGATGAAAACTCTCTTGGCATTAGAAAAGTAGTTAAATCTATTGCCTTTGTATGGGTACATGTTAACACTGAAAGTGGCGAATGGGATAAAAAAATAATGTTCTTTATTTTTCCCAAATAAGGTCGCATCTTTTGCCCATCCATGTGGACTTGCCAACTCTGTAACATCATATTTCTCCCAAAGTCCACCCATGCCCCTAAAGGTAGGGATACCACTTTCAGCACTCATCCCGGCACCACTTAAAACAACTAGTTTTTTCATTATTACATCATTTTTTTTGAATAATGCCAAATTCCCCTTCTAATATCGCGTTCAATTCATCTTCATGCATAATCAGCTTTTCAACTTTTTTGTTTCCAATTGTAGTGATTAATTTATGATCACTTATGGTAATTCTTCCATTTTTTGTTGTTTTGGTACAAATCATTTTTTGTGTAAATATTGATTCCGGTGAAGACTGATGATAATTACACATTGGAATGAAATCAGACAACTCCTTTCTATCAGGAGTAAACAAATACTTTTTCGTAAAATTTACACCATCATCTGAACGGTACAGGCACAAATAGTCATCATTGTATTTCTCAATTTTAAAAAACTCAGTTACATCCTTTTGCACAATACCAGTTTCCAGAAGTAAGGGTTCATGAAAACTTGCACCAAAACCCACATCTACCAGATATGTTTTTTCTAACTCAACTACAATTGCCATATGGTCAAATTCAGCACCCAAGTCCCCTTCTAAATTGAACACCCTGGCTGAAATCATTTTTGCATTAAACCCAATTTCTTTTAGTAATTCGCAAAAAAGACCATTCAATTCATAGCAAAAACCTCCACGCCTATTACTTATAATTTTATTTCCCAGATGTTTAATATCCAAAATGATTTCCTGCTTATTCCAGATATCCAGATTTTCAAAAGGAACATGGTAAATTTGCTGGCGATGTAAAGCTTTTAATGTTTTAATATCAACTTTCAGGCTATACGTATAATGAATTCGTTCTAAGTATTTATTAATATTCATAATGCTTCCTTGACTCAACTTTAAGAACAAACCACATGTTAGCACCAGCAATGTGACATAATAGTTATTTATAAACCTTCTTTTTTTCTTTCATAGCCAGGTAATATAGCAGATTAGGAATAAATAATAGCCACCAACCAAAAAGCAAAGCAATTATTAAATGTCCTTTTATAGTAACATTAGTTCTTGTAAGCAAAAAATATTCAGATGTTTCTTCTTTCAATGTCCAGTAATTTTCCACATATGACCATACAGCTCTTATAACTTCATCACGAAATTGATTTTGTAGGGGTATTGGATAAGAATTTCTAGCAGACTGATGATTTTTCATATATTAATCTTTTGGATAAGAAACATATTATGAATATTTATTGCTTATTTCATAATAAAACATGAAATGCCTAATGCACAAAAACACTTAAAGTTCAATGTTAAAATTCTTCTTATAAGATTTTTTCACATAATCATTAAGCCAATCATAATACTGCTCAATTTCATTTTTTCTCATTCCCGAACTACGCCATTTATCCAAATTTTTACAAGTCTGTTTGAAAATTTCATCTTCATACGGTTTAATTTTTTGTCTAATACCCGTTTTGTCCGCATTTATTAAAGCATTAATATTTATATAATATTTCGTGGCGAATTTCCCCCACCTGATTGGGAACAATTCCTCTTTCAATGTTAATGCTGCATTGCATATTGGTGAATCTTTAAGCTTATCATTTACTTTCAAAATTTCAGGAAAAGTATTTTGGCCTTTTATCCATGTAGGAATAACAATTGAGGTAAGAGGAAACCCTACTGCCGACCAAAGAGTGGTATATACCGGATCCTCTCCTTTCTTAACACCCTGCACTACACAAGCAGAAGCTGTGCTTTTACGTGGAACAAAGTCATGAAAAAATGAGAATGTTTGTGTATTTTCCGGAACATTTGCATATTGCTCGTACAAATCAGTTTTAAGAAGGGAGTGTTTTAGCCCCCTTGTAACATCTTGCAATATAAATTGCACATCAAAAGTATTGTTCGCTGCAGCTTGATAAAATAAGTCATTCACTGTATTGTATCTGATATATCCGCTACTTTCTTCGCCATAGCTTCCTGTAAAGGAATAATTACCACGCAAAACATAACCAAAAGGAGCAACTTTAGGATCATTTGCATCAAATTTCTCATAACCTCTAAAACCTAATTCAAAAAGAACAGCACCACCTTGACCATCAATAACACCAAAGTTTCCTTCAATCCCTGTTGGAATTTGCAACCCATTTAGGTAATCTTGAAAATCTTGAACTGTAGCACAAGTAGCAAGGGCATGTTTTATAAGTCTTCCTTCAAGTCCACTATGTTTTGCCGAATCTCCAAGGTTTAAGTTATATGAGTTAGAATTCATAATAGCAAATCCCTGGTCGTTCATTCCCATCCAGACACTTTTCCCTTTTTTATCTCTTGAGTTAACCAAACCCATAAAAGAGTATTTACCTCCTTTAAAATACATTATTTGGTTATTAATAGCCCAGGTGTCCCGATTTTTCCATAATAGCGGACGCCCGTCTTTTGTGTATTTTCCTGATATTACAGCTACTGTACAAGACTTTGCTTTTTCAGCATATATAAATGCTATCAATAAAAAGGATATTATGAGTATTTTTTTCATCTGTTTATTTTTTTATCAACTAATTTCACTAATTAACACAAATATGTTTATTACTGTTAATTACCCCGGTAAGGCTTTGCAGGTAGCAATTTATTGCGACAACATACTATCTTTATCATCAAGTGTCTATTAAGAAAACGTCAAGAACGAGGCTTGCGAACTTTGAAAATTAATAGTTTACTTTTGTAAATGAATAAGTTTCAAGGTTCGTGTAACGAAGTTGTTGGCGTTTTTTTATAGGCACTAATTAAAACCAGCCTCCATTTGAAGTGTTGATACCATCAGCATTTTCTACACCTCCAAATGTGTAAATGTCCTGTGACATAACCATAAGTTGACTACCCGGTATTGGTAAATGTAAAGGAGTCCCTATTTGTAACATGTCTCTTCTTCTCATATCAAAAAAGGAAATTGCAAAACCAGACATAATTAATTCAATGTCCCTTTCATAGAAAATAGCATCTAAAAGCATTTCATCAGAAAACATAGAAGAAACATTTTGTAAACCGCCACGTGTGGTACGTGTGCTATTATTGATAATTTCTACCGCATCTGCTTTTCTTCCTAAGTGCATTAGGGCTTCGGCTTTCATTAGTTCATTTTCAGTAACGTGAACATCAATTAATGTGCCTTCTCGTACACCATCAACTCTCATATAATCATAACGGGAATATTCATAGTTAGAAAAATGATAAAACCCTCTTTCCGGTTTAAATGTTACCTTTTCTATGTATTCAAGATCACTTTCCAGACGTAAATCATCAGATACAGCTTTAGGATCAGGTGCAATACCATCATCGGGGTAACGTGATGGGTAAGAATTATCCATAAGGTTAATTATTCTTAAATCAATTGAGGCCCAAGTAGGCTGAACAGCATAGTTATAAAACCAGTTAATCCATCTGTTATTATCCATATAAAATTCAAGGTTTCTTTGAATTCCTTTTTCTGCATGAAATAATACATCAGCCCAGTTAGTCGATTCATTTTCAGCTGCAGTACGAGATTTTTGAATAATAAATCGAGCTGCAAAAGTATGTGCCAGTTGTGCTAATTCTTCATTTGTGTATTCAGAGCCATTAAACCAATCCACAGGAATAGTAAACTCGTTTGCTTCGCATACAGCAATAGCTTTATCTAAAGAAACTAGTGCAGCCTGGACTACTTCTGCATACGGGGAAGTTTCAACTAATTCAGCTTCTTCTGTTGTCATCCCGTCAAGCATTATGTATGCTTTGTCATAAACCAGGCCTAAATACCCTAAACTTAAGCCCTGGATAAAATAACTTACGGCTTTTACCATTTCAGTATCCTCGCCTATTTCATCTTTTATCTCTCCAATTTGCATTCCGTCATTAATAACGTTTAACACATCGTTTGTTTGTGAAAGGTTAGCATACATATCTTCCCAATAAGCAGCAAAGTCCCCGGCACGGGTATATGATGGTAGGTTGTTGAAAACTTCCCGGGGTTCTTTTGAGAAATCGTACATCCCCCTGTTTGCCCACGAGCTTGTTCCTTGATCAGATGCAACCCACATGGCTAAACGTGGCGAAATGCTCGAAGTATTTATCATATACCAGTTATAAACAGTACTTCTGGAAATGTTATAAACAGTGAGAGGATCGCCCAGTGACAGTTCTGTATCGGGTTTGTTGAGGTATTCAACTTCTAATTCAGCACATGAAAACATGAATGATAAAGACAGGAGAATAACTAATGTGAATATATTGTTTTTAAATTTCATCATATTATTTTTAAAGATTGAACTTATCTAAAATATATTAAATTTTAAGCATTAAAATTTAATTTCGATAGAACCGGTAATTGTTCTGTAATTCGGATAACCAAAATTATCGTAAGCATAGTTTGATAAATCAGTTCCTGAAGCAACTTCGGGATCATAACCGGTATATTTTGTCAGAGTTAAAACATTATGTGCGATAGCTCCAATCCGTACAGATTCAATCCATTTCGATAAACCACCAAGTTTTGCTTTATTCATATTATAATAAAGAGACAGTTCACGAAGTTTTAAGTAGGAAGCATCTTCTACAAAATAATCACTTCCGGTAGTACCCATATAAAAATTATTATAGTAAGTAATAGCTTTTTTATCTGTTTTTCCATATTGGTCATTTTCAATAGCCCGGTTATCCCGGTATGTATACTGGCGAGTATAGTTATATACGTCGCCCCCATTTTTCCAATCAAATAGAAAATACAATGAAAACCCTTTGTAACTCAGGTTTGAAGTAAAACTCAAATTGAAATTATGATTCCCATCCGCAATAACTACTTTATCGTCCACACCATCGTTATCTGCATCTAAAAGAATAGCCTTTTCATCAATTGTTCCTTCTGTACCCGCTTCAATAACATATCCATCGCTATTAATTATATAATCATCTATAGTAGCACCTTCAGGTAATTGTTTTGCCATATCGTCCAGGCTTGTAAGCCATTTATAACCGTACATAATCCCAAATACTTCATCACCCCTTATTAAGAAAGCATTGTTTGGGCCGGTTTGGTATTCAGGAATGTCTAAAGTTACCATTTGTTGCCTGATCCTGTCAAAATTGAAACGTATATCCCATTTAAAGTCATTTGTGCTTAACACTTTATAACCTAACGAAAATTCAAGCGAATTAGATTCAAGTGTTCCTACATTTTGCCATTTATTAGGATAACCTAAGTGGGCAGGCAAGGGGGCTAAAGCAAGAACGTTTTCTGTAGTTGTTGTTGAATAGCTTCCTGTAAGGTCAATTTTCTTTAATAAAAATAAATCAAAAGCCAATTCAAGCTCTTTGGATTCTGAGGGTTTTAAATCTTTATTACCTAATGTAGATTTACTTAATACACCATCATCTATATCCCATGTTTCGTATTGATTTGAAAAGCCCGGACGTTGCCCGGACGTCCCGTATGCCCCCCTTATTTTAAATTCTTCTACTCCGGGAATATCAATCTCTTCTGTAATACGATAAGCTCCTGCCACCCTAAAATACGGATTCCAACGGGCATCTTCTCCAAAAAGTGAAGAGCCATCATAACGATAAAGGGCCGAAAATAAATACTTGCTTTTGAAATCAAAATCAACAATACCAAAAATATTTTCTGATCTGATTATCCCTTGGTAAGAGTTTAATGTTGCTTTTTCGGGGTTTGTGTTGATTAGTTGTGGAATACCTGCTGCTATGAATTCACGACCGGTAATTGCCATATCAGAGTAATTCTTGTCCTCATACAAATAGCTTAACTTACCTTTTACAGTAAAATTATTAAACGTTTTATCAAAATTGGCAGTTGTCTGTATTGTTTGAAAAGTAGAAGCATATTCTTCTTTGTAAAGACTACCTGCTATAGTTCTTCCATTTCCGGCTAAATACCCCCTTGGGGTAATTGTTGTCCAGTGTTTATTTTGTTTTTCAAAGGTATATTTTGCATTTACATAAACCCAGTCAGTAATTTGATATTTAAGTTTTAAATTGCTTAGAACAGTATTCCTGTCCGATTTCCGTGAGCGGTAATATAGCGGATAAAGAGGGTTTTCTTCAAGGCTCCATGGATCCGGTATAATATTGTATAGAGAACTATCTGCATTTAAAGATTCTAAATCTACATCGGGATTAAGAAAAAGTAAATCGTTAAAAGATGTATTAGAACCGGGGTTATCTGATTTTGAAGTTATAATTAAGTTTGAGGTAGAAAGTTTAATTTTATCCGTTAATTTTACATCAGCATTGAAACGGAAATTTTTTCTTTGGTATCCTTCCGTATTAAAGACAATACCACTTTGTTTGTTATTCTCGAAAGATAGAAAAAGATTCACTTTTTCCTGATTTGCAGCCAAACCAACATAATTAGTGTAATATTTTCCATTGCTATAAAAATCGTTTTGGTGTTCATTTATCACTGCATAAGGCTGGTCAGCATATTGTTCTTCAGTCAATTGTCTACTCCCACTTATTACATTTCCATCCTCATCGTAATTTACCCCTTCATATTTTGTGTAAGGATATTGGTCGTTATCAGCAGCTAATTTATACGGATGATGCTCTGCCTGTTCAATATTTTTGGCTAAAGCTGAGACACCAAATTCATTTCTAAGTGTAATTTGTGAGCTTCCTTTATCAAGGTTAGCCCCTCTTTTTGTAGTGATTACAATAACCCCACTACCTGCTTTTGAGCCGTAAAGTGAGGCTGCGGCAGCACCTTTCACTACTTCGAGGCTTTCAATATCATCCACATTAATATCAGCCAAAGAAGTTTCAACCATGTTCCCATCAACAATAATAAGTGGAGATTGATTTCCAGTGATAGAAGTAGAACCACGTAAACGAATAGTGGCACCACTTCCCGGCGAACCGTAAGCACTTTTTACCATTACCCCGGGAATTTTACCTTGCAAACTTCCTGCAGCTGATGATGCCGGTACTTCATTCAATGTTGTACCTTTAATTTTCACAACAGTAACAGTCAGTTTTTTTGATGGTGTATTATCTGCTACGCCTGAAACAACTATTTCGTCAAGATTAAAATTGTCAATTTCCAAATTAACTGTTATTTCTTCGTCTGCATTAAAGGCAAGTTCCTTTGTTTTATAACCAACAAATGATACAACTAAAATTCCCGTTTCTATATCTGAATTTAATGTAAAGTTTCCTTCAAGATCAGTTATCGCACCTATAGTTGTGCCTTTAATCATGATTCTTGCTCCCGGCAAAGGCAGTCCATTTTCATCTAAAACGATTCCTTTTACAAGAAATTCTTCTTTTATAAGTTTATAGTTATTAAAGCTCGTTTTCTTATATTTCTTTGATAAAACATAATAATCTTTTCTTAGCTTTTTATATTTGACATCAGAATTTTTAGTCAACTCATCTAAAGCCAATTTAATATTCTTTTTATCAAGAATTGTACTAAGATCATATACTTTAATACTTGTAATATCGGCATCGTAAGTTATAAAAACCTTATACCTGCCTTCCATTATTTTTATCACATCAGCTACCGGTTCTTGACCACTAGCCCATAATGGGTTTGTCAACCCTATGAAGATAAATAAATAAATAAAAACTATCAGTTTTCTCATTTGTTTTTTTGTTTGAATGTATACCAATTAGGTTAAATTAAAGTTCTGTTAAGCTTATTTTAAAATAATAGAATCTTGTTTTTGAATAATATCTGTTTCCAGAATAATTATTAAAGCTTTTATCACTAAATTGAAATTATCGGCGGGCGCCGTACCGCTAATTCGTTTATTTAGAAGTGATTTGTTTTCAATAACAAGAGTTTTCCCATAGAGTAATTTTATCATTTCAACAAGTTCTTGCATAGTAAAATCATCAAAATTTAATTTGTTCGATAACCATGCTGTATGTATTGCTTTGTTTGTTTTTTTAATCTGAAGATCTTTATTTTCTTTATGATAAATAGCAATTTCACCTACTTTTAGAATAGTTGGGTTGATTTTTTTATTTGAGAAATCGTGCATTTGAATGCTTCCTTCTGTTAGCATTACGCTTGTGTGAACCTCATCATCTCTAACATTAAATTCTGTACCTAAAACTGTAATTTTAAAATCATTGGTTTGAACAATAAATTGCTTTCCACTTTTATCTTTTTCTATTTTAAAGAAAGCCTCTCCTTCAAGTTCAATTTCCCTGTTAAAATTTCTGAAAATAGAGTTGACATATGCTATTTGAGCATTCTTATTCAATGTAACTACTGAATTGTCAGGCAACACTATCATTTTCAACTCATTAGCATTGTTTGAGTAATATATTTTCCGATTGTATTCGTTGTAAAAAAAGAAAGTTAAAAAAGCTAAGCCCGTAAATACGGCCGCTATTTTCAGGAAAGAATTGATTTTATGTCTTCTTTCGATTTTTTGAGCTGCGATAATTTTCAGGTCAATCAATGTTTTTATTCTTTTTTTATTGTAGCTTTTAGAACTGGGCATAACAATACCCAAAGCTACTTTACTATCATTAATTATTTTTTTTACGGAAGGGTTTTCCTTAATCAAATTATTCAACTCAGCCTCTTCGCTATCGTTTGTTTCTTTTGCTAAATGTTTAGCTATTAAGTTCCAATTATTTTCTAACATTATTTTAAAATCTTTTATAATGAGACACTCACAGCCTGTCCCGAATTTCGGGAAGCAACTGTTCACGAAAGGACATGAATAAAAAATGAGTGTTCCACGGTATTTAAAGTTATGGTTTAATTATTATTTAATATCGTTTCTATAGGTTTGTTACTATTAGGATAGAAATAGAATATAAAAACCCCTATCAATATCCACTTTTTAGCTTTTTAAATAAGAAAGTTTTTATTGTAGAATTATTTTTTTAGTGAATAATGCTTTATCGGTTTGTATTTTCAACAAATACATTCCTTTATTCAGGTTTCCTATATTTAATTTCAGTTTACTTTCATTTTCTTCTACAAAAGTATTAAAAATTTTACTCCCATTTAAGGTTAAAATTGAAATTTGCTTATTAGTATTAGGCAAGTTCATTTCAATAGTTAACTCATCTATTGCAGGCTGTGGATATATTTTAATATTATTGTTTAAATTATCAATCCTATTTACAGAAGAAATGGTTTTATCAAGCTGTTTTTCTTCTGACCAACTTTCAATAGTCCATTTACCTCTATATTTTGCACGAACACGATATTTATAATCGCTATAATCATTTATATATATTGTATAGAAATTTTCCGAAATCGAGTCACTTAAAGTAACCCAATCAAAATCATCTCTTTTTACTTGTAGTTCAAAAGTATCTTTATTGAATTTATTAGTATATTCCCAATTGATTTGTGTTGTATTTTTGTCAGAAACAATGCTTGGCTCCATAAGTTCAGGCACGGGAAGCATATCAAAAACACCTCCGGTAATAATTGAATAACCACCTGCATTAAAGTCACCTTCAATATTATACCAGGCATTACTCGAACCCCACCAGCCCATATTCAAATGGCAATAGTTGTCATCACGTATCCCATCGCAAACAACGGCATGTCCAGCACCACTTGTTGTGTAAATTGAAAATTGAATTGGAAGAGAATCTAATATATTTTGTTCTACATATTGCCAAAAATAAGGATGACTAGCTGATTCATGGTGAGATGTATATCTAAAATGCTGAATTCCAGCACGTGCTATTTTATTTATATTCGATGAAGAACCGGATGATGTAAAATACATATCTATAGGAACTGCCGCATGAAAAGCAATTTCACCCAAAGTTTTTCTTTGTTCAGTTGTACTAGCAAAATTATAATATTCATCGAGCATATTATCCCATTGATAATAAGTATCTTCAAAATTGGCAGATATTGTCTGCCCACTTCCTCCGTCTGAATAACTATAATTTCCTTTCCCGTGAACAGGCCATTCAAAATATTGCATTACAGTAGCAAATGTAAGAGCTACACATCCAACAGACCAATTATTAGGGGTATAAATATTGGTAACATTTATTTTTTGGCTGTTTTGGTCAACGCAGTTTGATTGCCCATACAAAGATTTAAGTAAAGGACCACAATTTATTGCTTTGGTACTTTTAGTATTTCCTTGAAGTAAATCATTCCATTTCGAGTTATTTTCTACTTTTGGAAAAGATTTTATTTTATTTTTCATTAGTTTGTAATCCAAAACCAACAGCTCTGATAAAGTAATATTATTTTCATTTTTTTCAGAAGTAAACCTGTTTTCAAAAGAAAATGCTTTTATAGGTGTAAATTCTTTTCTTGTACTTATTACCACAAAACTATTAGGATAATTAAAAACCAATGCTAATGTATCTGTTTTTTCTTCAGACAGGATAGGTATCAGTTCGTAAGTTTGATTTAATAAAGCTTTATTATTCTGACTTATAAAATTTATTAAAACTTCTTGTATTTCTATTTTGCCGGCTTTTTGCGAAAATACAGAGGAACTAATAAAAATTAGAAAGAATGTATGTAAGTATTTTTTCATCTGTTTATGTTTCTGTTATTAGTCTATATTCAACATTTTACAAACTACAGCACTAACCCTACGAGGGTTTGTAACCCTCGTAGGGCTCTCTGCTATAATCATCATGCCCGATTTCTCGAAGGATGTTTCATCTTAAAATTGTTACTCTCCTTGATTTGTAATGGTAATTTCATAAGTGTCAATTATGGAATCGTTATCTTTTGAGGTGGCAGTTACCCAAACAGTTCCATTTCCATCGTTAGTTCCACTGGCAATAAGCAAACCTGTTGCATCTATGCTCGCACTTGCTGTGGAAGCTACATCTATGCTCCAGGTCAATTGTTTATTTTTGGCATTTTCAGGTAAAACTTCAGCTATAAGTTGAAGGGTTCCTCCTCTTTCAGTGATTTCAACATCACCTTTTTCACTGCTAATTGTGATGTTACTAACATCAACTGGTATGGCATTAGCAAATTGATTGAAATAGTCTAAAACTTCCCGGAAAAGAGGTTCTGTATATAGAGAAGCCGGGCTTTTAAATCTCGCTGTTTCAAAAGTAAATGTTAAGATTTTGAAATTTTCGTTTTCATTATAAAATCCTGCATAATACTGATCGTAATCATAACCAGCAGGTCCCATTTTGTAAATAGGGGCAGCATTTTCTGTTAGTTCGCAACCATCAACATAATGTAAAGTTGGATACGACCATTTTAAAGGACCTGTTTGGCAAATATCATTAGAAGAAACTACATCAAGCTGTGGAACACCGTCATAAACAACATCTCCAACATGTGACTGTGCTGCATATTTTTTTATTCCTAAATAGTCATAAACAAAAGAACCTGTTCCAAAAACATCAGGTGCAACCCCGTATTTATCGTACAGGAAATCTAAACCTTGTAACCAAAGCATTCCTCCTTTGTCAAGATAAGTTTTCAAATTTTCATTTTCGGTATCATTTCCATTCCATAAATAGAGGCTTCCTCCATCATTACCAGTATACCAAACAACTAACTCATATTTTGAAAGTATATCATAAGAAGGCGATTTTTTATGGTCAACAGCATCAAATAAATCATATTGATAGCCAGCAACTATAATTGCTTTTTTAATAGAATCAATACGTGTTAGGTCATTTGCATTATCATGCACTAATAGAATGGATAAATCTTGTGCTAACAGGTTGTTTATTGAAAGGCTTAAAAGCAATAGAAAACTTAATGTCTTTGTCATTATTATATATGGTTCGTTTGTATATTTATGATACAAATTTTAAGCAAAAACCCTTATTTGTTAAAAATGAGCTACCTGAAAAATCAAGTAGCTCATAAAATAGAATTATTTCAAATTCTCGTAAATAACTGCATCTTAAATTTAGTCCACAATAAATTTAGATGAAGAAATAGAATTATTAGTATGGATACTCATAAAATAAATACCAGAACTTAAGTTCCTGACATTTAATTTTTGACTATTAATACCCGGCCGTGCATTCATTTCTTTTTGGATTACCCTATGGCCTGTATTATCAAATACTACTATTTCGACTTTCTCAGATGATGTCATTGCAAACTTAATGTTCAATTCATCACTTGTAGGATTTGGGAACATTGAGAATGACAAAGTATTTCTTTCGATTTTACTAATTGCATTTGGGTCAAGGTTAGCAAAATAATCAATAAATTCTTTTGTAACATCATTAACTGTTTCTTGTACCTGAGTTAAACCATCACCAAGCATAGCAAGTTCTGAACCATTCATAATAACAGTACCATCGGTAGCAGGTTTGTTCATTATAATAGTTGGTATACCTGACCAAACATTAGCTGAGCTAGGTAAAGTATATAATGAAGTAGCATTATCCGTTGGTACATAAGCCGCAGCATGCCACATGGTTGACCATGCAAAACTGATAGGTGAAGTAGTAGTTACCTCATTTTCTGCTGTAATTTCTATATGAGAAGTACCATCTTCGTTTTTACCAGTGCGTATATATTGATTAATCCCCATATAATCATAAATAAAATCTCCTGCTGCAAAGTCAATAGTTTGACCAGCACCACCTAAATCATCATCAGGCCTTCCCCAAATATCTCGCATAATTTCTAAACCAGTATGGAAAAAGATACCACCGTTATCAATATAATCTATAATTGCAGGGTTCGCTTTTACAGCATTTGCCCCATTTGCAGTTGTGTCACTTACATCCCATAAATAAAGGTCTATATAATCGTTTCCTGTATACCAGAAAACCATATCAAAATGTGACATATAGTCAGCACTTGGAGCACTCCCCGCAGTTTCAGTATTATATAATATGTGAGCATAGCCTGATTCTGTTAAAGCAGTATTGATATTCAAATATCTTTCGTTAAAGCCTGAACCATCATTATCATTAACCAAAAGAACAGTAAAGCCAGTCATTGCCTGACCAATAATACTAATTTCAAGCGTATCAGCAAATTCAGGTTTATCATTTGAAGTTGCAATAGCAAAAACAGAACCGTTCCCTTCAAGTGTACCACTTGCAGTAAGTAATCCGTCAGGACTGATAGTTGCAGGTACTGAACCTTCTCCTAAACTCCATGTTACTGTTTTATTTTCAGCACCTTCAGGTAAAACAGTAGCAACAAGTTGTAAAGTTCCGTTTTCTGCTGTAATAGTAACATCTCCAGTTTCACTGCTAACAGCAACGTCATATACATGAATTTTTGCAGTATTTGCAAAGCCGTTAAAATAATCTAAAACTTCTTTATATAGAGGGTTTAAGTTTGTTTTAAGTTGACTAGGGTCAAAAGTAAAAGATAATGCTTTAAACCCATCGGTTACTTCATTATAAAAAGCAGAAGAATTCCCTTCTAAAGTATAACCTGTTGGACCCATTTGATATACATCTTGAGTACCGGCAATAAGTTCACAACCTGCAACATATTGCTCAGCTTTATCACCTATCCAATTAAGAGGATCAATAGTACAAATCCCATTGGCTGCAACAAGGTCTAATTGAGAAACACCTGTATAACTATCATTCATATAAGATGAAACAGCAAATTTTTGAGCACCTAAATAATCATAAGCAAAATCGCCTGTGGTAAAATTTTGAGGAGCTACATCATATCTATCATAAAGGAAAGTCAAACCTTGTAACCAAAGCATTCCACCATTATCTAAATAAGTTTTTAAAGCGGCGTTGTCAGTATCATCACCATTCCATAGGTAAGTGCCATCTTCATCGTTACCTGTGTACCATATTACTAATTCAAATGGCGCAAGAAATTCTGCTGAAGGCGATTGCTCATGAGCAACTGCATCAAAAACAGAATATTTGTAACCAGCCTCGGTAATTGCTGCTTTTATTGCATCAATTCGCTCAGGATTACTACTATTATCTTGTACTAAAAGAATAGAAAGGCTATCAAGTATCAATGATTTTATTTCAACAGCATAAGTATCAGAAACTCCGCTTCCATCGTTAGCTGTAGCAGTAATTGTTACATTCTCAGGAATAGCTGTTGAAGATAGCAAACCATTTTGATTAATACTAGCGTTTGCACCGTCATTAATACTCCATGCAACAGTAGGGTTACTTGCGTCAGCAGGGGTAATAGTTGCTGTGAATTGTAAAGTTGATTCTAAATCAAGTTCAATAGCATCATCAGTTGCTGAAACAACAATATCTGTTACCGGAACTTTAGGCTCACTGTATTGATTAAAATAATCTAAAGTTTCTTTGATGAATTGATTTGTCATATCAACAGTTCCTAATTTTCCTGTTTCAACAGCTGTTGTTAAAACTTTGAAACCATCAGTAAGTTCATTATAAACGCTACCAACGTAGCCAGCATGTTGATGGGTAGAAGGCCCTGTTATGTAAATACTTTTAGCAGTAGCTGCAATTTCGAAAGCATCAACACCCCACATAGTACTCCAAGCCCAGGTTAATGGATCTACTGTAGAAGTAAAATTATTTTCAACCACCAAGTCAAATTGAGGAATACCAACTGTAACATCACTGCTTGAAGGAGTTCTTATTGCATATTTTGTAATTCCTAAATAATCATAAACAAAATCACCTGTAGTAAAAACATCATCAACAGCATATCTTTCAAAAAGGAAATTTTTACTTTGTAACCAAAGCATTCCACCATTATCTAAATAAGTTTTAAGGGCTTCATT